>DAOLKI010000190.1:0-5522 GCA_035331665.1 Rhodocyclaceae bacterium | reverse complement strand
AACCGCTGGGTGCGCCTGCGCGTGTCCAACGCCGGTCTGCGCACCATCGACAAGAAGGGCATCGACGTCGTCCTCGCCGAGCTGCGTTCCCGCGGCGAGGCGGTTTAAACCCGGAGAACCGCCATGGCCAAAGGCATCCGCGAAAAGATCAAGCTCGAATCCACGGCCGGCACCGGCCATTTCTATACGACGTCCAAGAACAAGCGGACGACCCCGGAGAAGCTCGAGTTCATGAAGTACGACCCGAAGGCCCGCAAGCATGTGGCCTACAAGGAAGTGAAACTCAAGTAAGTTCGATCGGGATCGCACAAGAAAAAAAACCCGCCGCCGGCGGGTTTTTTCTTGGCATTTGCGGACCCCCGGGCGGCCCCGATTCCGGCTCAGATGGCGTATCGGCGCAGACTGAGGGAGAACTCCTCGATCTGGCGGATTCCGCTCTGTTCGGCGTGACGGATCCACTCCTGAAGCTGCTGCACGAGCTGTTCGTGCGTCGCCGTGGATCGTGCCCAAAGGGATTCCAATTCCGCTCGCATGGCCACGAGCTTGGCCAGGCATTCGCTGCGGTCGAGCAGGGACCGGGTCTCCGCCGGACTCACCGCGGCGGCGCCGTCTTCCCGCAACAGCCGTTTCACGGTACGGCCCTGGCTCGCATCCACCTGCAAGCGGCGGATCTCCTCCGCGGCGGCTTTGCGGGCGGACTTCAGGTAACGTGACAACACATCGTAGCGGTGCGTGATGACGGCCTGCAGAGTCTCCAGATCCACTGTCTGACGGAGCGGACCAAGGCGCGCGCGGGGCGCCACCTTCTTCACCCGTGCCTGGCCGAGGATCTCCAGCAGCCGGATGTAGCCCCAGCCGATGTCGAACTCGTACCATTTGTTCGAGAGCTTGGCCGAGGTGGCGTACGCATGGTGGTTGTTGTGCAGTTCCTCGCCGCCGATCAGGATTCCCCATGGCAGGATGTTCGTGGAGGCATCGCGGCAGGCGAAGCTGCGATAACCCCAGTAGTGCCCGACGCCGTTGATCACCCCGGCCGCCCAGAAGGGTATCCACGCCATTTGGACCACCCAGATCAGGACCCCCGGCAGCGCCCCGAAAAGCACGAGGTCCAGTGCCAGCATCGCGAAGATGCCGACCTTGTGCAGCGGCGTATAGAGTCTGCGTTCCAGCCAGTCGTCGGGGGTCCCGTGACCGTAGCGTTCCATCGTCTCCCGGTTGTGGGACTCCTTTACGTAGAGGAACACGCCACCCCAGAGGACCCGGTTGATCCCGAGCACCTGGGGGCTGTGCGGGTCTTCGGCCGTTTCGCATTTCGCGTGATGCTTGCGGTGGATCGCGGCCCATTCCTTCGTGATCATGCCGGTGGTCAGCCAGAGCCAGAACCGGAAGAAATGGGAGGGGACCGGTCCCAAATCCAGCGCCCGATGGGCCTGGTGACGGTGCAGGTAGATGGTCACCCCGGCGATGGTGACGTGCGTCATGGCGAGGGTGGCCAAGACGTAGCCCCACCAAGGGAGCTGGAACAAGCCGGAGGACAAGGCGGACATCATGCGGAAACTGCCTTTCGTAATAGCGGTCGGCCGATTCTACGTGAATCGTCCCGGCCAACAACCCTGGAAGAATGCGGGATTCAGGCGGTCGGCCCGAGCAGACGGACTTCCCGCTGCGGGTAGGGAATCTCGATGCCTTCCGCCCGGAAGGATCGCCAGACGGCCAGATTGATCTCCGATCTCAGGGGCCCGGATCCGGCCTGCGGATCCGCGATCCAGACCCCGAGTTCCAAGTCGATTCCCGATTCGCCGAAGGCCACCAGCAATGCGCCGGGCGGCGGCTCGGCCAGAACGCGCGGCTGCGCCCGGGCCGCCTCGACCAGGATGGCCATGGCGCGTTCCAGGTCCGTGCCGTAGGCCACCTGGAAAGACAGGGCGAGCCGCACCTTGGGATCCGTGTAGGACTCGTTCAGGACCACGCTGCCCACGAGTACTTCGTTCGGGATGATGGCCTCGACGCCGGTCGCCGCCCGCACCACCGTGTATCGGGTGGTGATCCGGCTCACCAACCCTTTTTCCTGGCCGACGGCGATCACGTCACCGATGCGGATCGAGCGATCCAGCAGGATGATGAATCCGGAAACGTAGTTGCTGGCGATCTTCTGCAGACCGAATCCCAGGCCGACGCCCAGCGCGCCCCCGAACACCGAGAGCGTGGTCAGGTCGATGCCGACCAAAGGCAGCGCGGTCAGGACGGCCATGACGAGGATCAGGGCCTTGGCGAGCCGGGCCAGGACCACGCGGACGTTGGAATCCAGCCCCTTCGCCGCCATGAGGCGGCTTTCCACCGCGCCGCCGATCCAGAGGGCAAGGAGCAGCGTCACCAACACGGCGCCCGTGCCCTGGATCAGCATCCACAGATCCAGTTTCTGCCGGCCCACGGTGAAACGCACATCCTCCAGCAGGCCGATCAGGTCGGGCAACAGCCCCGTGATGTGCAGGGCCACCACGCCCCAGGCCAGGAATGCGAACAGGCGCTCGAAGGAAGCGAGCCAGCCCGCCTTGCCGAACGCGTGCCGGATGACGAAGAAGACGATCCGGATCACCAGCAGGGAGGCGAGCAGCGGCAGGGCCAGCTTCAGCAGATTCACGTGCAGCCAGGGCTTCAGCGCCGCCCGTGCCATTGCCACGAGCACCAGGGCGGTCAACGGGAAGGCGATGCGCAGCAGGCCCCGCTGACCGATTTTCCAGACGCCCTCGCGCGACCGGTCGACGGGCAGGCGGCGCTGGACCAGCCAGGCCACCGCGAGGCAGAGAGCCAGCACCAGGACTTGCCAGACGATCTCCGGCTGCTGCAGGTCCGCCCAGAGTTCCTTCAGCAGCAGCCCGAATTCCCCACTCACGGCGCCCGGCCCTCCGCCGCCAACGCAAACGGAACCGCCTCTTCCCGATGGCGCTGCCAGTTGCGCAGATAAGCCGCGGCGACGGACTTCGCGCCGCGCATCACGATCAGGTTCTCGGCATTGCGCGCCTGGGCCGCATAGCTGTAGTTGTAGCTTCCGGTCAACAAGACGGGATCGCCCTCCTCGGCGTCGATGAGGACGATTTTATTGTGGGCCGCCGCATAACGCACCTCCAGACGCACGTCGATGCCATCGGCGTGAAGCTGGGGGACCAGGCTGTTCTCGCCGCGGGACGCCATCTCCTGGTCGGCGAGCACTTCGACCGCCAGTCCGCGGTACCGGGCTTCCGCGAGGGCCCGCGCAAAACTGCGGCTGGTGAGCAGGTAGGCCTGGACGCGCACGCTCCGCTTCGCCTGGCGGACCGCGCGCAACAGGGCGCCCTCGGCATCGTCCCAGGGGGTGAAAAACACCTCGACCGACCCTTCCGCGGGCCAGGGACCGGCGGCCCGGGCCATCCACGGGATTGCGATCAACACCGCCGCGACCCAGGTGACGGACGCCCGGCTCATGGATTGCCTCCCCCCGGCCCCCTCCCCGGAAGGGGCGACGGCGGTTCGCCGCTGCGCGGCTCCGCATTCTTGCCCGCGCCCCTCCGGGCGGCCGTGCGGGGCATCATGTCCTTTCCAGCACGGCGGCAAAGAAGCCGTCCGTCCCGTGGACGTGGGGCAACAGGACCAGATCCTCGCCGCACTCGACGGCGATGCCCTGGTCGGCGAGGACCTCGCGGGCCGATGTCCGCCGGAAATCCGCGTGGGTGGCAAGGAAACGCTCGACGATCAACGAGTTCTCCTCGGGCAACAGGCTGCACGTGGCATATACGAGGCGGCCGCCCCGCTGCACCATGCGGGCCGCACCTACCAGGATGTCGCACTGCTTGCGCGACAGCTCGTCGACGCTCCCCGGCGTCTGGCGCCACTTGAGGTCCGGATTGCGGCGCAGCGTCCCGAGGCCGGAGCAGGGGGCGTCGACGAGCACCCGGTCCGCCTTGCCGGCGAGCCGCTTGATGCGCACGTCGTTCTCGCCGGAAATGCATATTGGATGGACGTTGGAAAGGCCGGCGCGGGCCACCCGGGGCCGCAGTTTCGCCAGCCGCCGGTCGGCCACGTCGAAAGCGTAGAGACGTCCGGTCGAACGCATCAGAGCCCCCAGAAGCAGGGTCTTGCCGCCGGCGCCGGCGCAGAAATCGACCACCATCTCGCCGCGCCTCGGCGCCACCAGGTGCCCGAGCAACTGGCTCCCTTCGTCCTGCACCTCGACGAGGCCTTCCAGGTAGAGCGGATGACGGGCCAATGCGGGCTTGCCGGCGAGTCGGATGCCGAGGGGCGCCCATGGACACGGCGATGCCTCGAGGCCGCTTTCGCCGAGCCGCTCGAGGACGGCGGCACGGTCGGTCTTGAGCGGATTGATCCTCAGGTCCAGGGGCGCAGGCTGGTTCAGGCCCCGGGCCAGGGCGAGGATCCCGTCCGCGTCGGTCGACGCCGACAGACGATGGACCAGCCAATCCGGAAGGTCCGCCTGCTCGGCCAGGCTGAGGACGGGTTCCGGAGCCGCCCTGAGTCGCGCCAGCCACTGGCCGTCCGCGGCCGGCAAGATGTCGGCCACCTGGCGCTGCCCGTGGCCCGACAGGCGCACGAGGGCCGCCAGCGCCAGGTGGCGGGCCGAAGGCTCCCGATCACCGGCGGCGCGGCACCAGGCGGCGAGCGTCGAGCGGCGCCGCAGCACCGCATAAGCGGTCTCGGCGACGAAGGCCCGTTCCCGCATTCCCAGGTCCTTGCGCTCGCGAAAGAAGCGGGACAGCACCCCGTCGGCCGGCTGGACGAACTCCAGCAGGCGTAACAGCACCGATTCCGTCGCATCGACCATGCGGGGTGTCAAACGCGAAGACATCAGGGCCTTCCCTTCTCGCCGGAGGAGGACGCGAGATCGACCTCCTCCGCCACCTGCTCGTATTGGTCGCCCTTGCGGTCCAGGTAGCGGATCTTCAACGGCACCCTGGGCGGGATGGCCGCCACCCATATCTCCGTGGCCTCGACCCCGGAGCGAGTCCGCAGGTGCAGTGCGCGGACATCCCCGGACTTGACGGCAATGGTCTCCTCGCCGAGTGCCTCGAACCGGTACCGTTCCACCTTGCGCGTGGTGGCGATCGGGAGGTCGACGGCACCTTCGATCGGCGCCGCGAGGGCCATCTGGTAGATCATGGACAACAGGTCCTGGGTTCCTGGGGGCAGCGCGAGTTCGCGCGGGTTGCCGGCCGAGAACACGACTTTCCCGTCATCCCAATCGAACCGCGCGGATTCCGTGCCGGTGCCGCGCTCGGTCCTGAACTCCGCCGGACGCAGGCCCGCGGCCGTCACCGTCCCCTCGCTCACCTGGACGATCCGCGCCGGCCGGAACAGGGAGGCGAGCCCCGTCGTTTCGACCACGCCACGCAGGATGTAGGTGAAGCCGTCCTGCCTCCATTCGTGGATGGCCTGGCCGACCACGAAATTCTGGTCCCCCCGTATGACGGCAAAACGGATGCGGCCTTTGGCCGGCAAGTCGATGGCGACGGGCTGCGGGGCGGCCGGAG
>DAOLKI010000189.1:0-5540 GCA_035331665.1 Rhodocyclaceae bacterium | reverse complement strand
TCGGGTGAGTACGACAACCCCGACAAGTATCTGATTTTCCTCTGTGAACTCTGTGGCTCTGTGATTCAACTGCTTTTTTCGGTTCATTGCCCCGGTCGGCGGGTCCTCGGCGCATCTCCCCGGTGCCGGCGTTCCCGCGCGACTTCCGCGTTGAACCCGGGTTACGGGGCCTTCTCCGTCGCGCCTCGGCGCTCCAGCCAGCGGAGTATGGCTGCAAACAGGGCATCCGGGTCCACCGGCTTGGCGATGAAATCGTTCATGCCGGCCGCCAGGCAACGCGCCCGGTCCTCGGCGAAGGCATTGGCCGTCATGGCGAGGATGGGCACCCGGTCACCGCCGGGCAGGCTCCGGATACGCTGGGTCGCCTCGAGCCCGTCCATGGAGGGCATCTGCATGTCCATCAGAATCAGGTCGTAGTGGCCGCCGGCGACGGCGGCCAGAGCCTCCTGGCCGTCGGCGGCCGTGTCCACGCGCGACCAGATTTCGCCCAGCAAGGCCAGGGCCACTTCCCGGTTGACCGGTTCGTCCTCGACCAGGAGCAGGCGGCGGTCGGCGTGGTCCCGGCGCAGGATCTCCTCCGGGGACTCCCCGGTTGCCGGGACCGGATCGTCCGCGGGCGCCGGACCCTTGCGCAACCAGGCCGTGAACCAGAAAACGCTGCCGGCACCGGGGGTGCTCTCGACGCCCGCGTCGCCGCCCATCAGCAGGGCGAGTTTGCGGGTGATCGCCAGCCCGAGACCCGTGCCGCCGTATTGGCGATTGATGGAACTGTCGGCCTGTTCGAAAGCGGCGAACAGGCGGTCGACCTTCTCCGGCGCGATGCCGATGCCGGTGTCCTTCACCTCGAAAAGGACCAGGACACCGTCGTCATCCTCGTCCACCAGTCGCACCCGCAGGACCACCTGTCCATGCTCGGTGAACTTGATGGCGTTCGTCGCGTAGTTGAGCAGCGCCTGTTGCAGCCGTGTCGGGTCGCCGCGCAGGTGGTGGGGCAGGGGTGCGCTGTCCACGCGCAGTTCCAGGCCCTTGGCCTCGGCCCGTTCGTACAGGATGGACGCCACGTTGGCGGCGATGGTGCCGGCATTGACCGGCAGGTCTTCCAGAACGAATTTCCCGGCCTCGATCTTGGACAGATCCAGGATGGCGTCGATGATCTCCTGCAGGTGGCGGCCGGCGGTGTCGATCTTGGCCAGGCGGTCCGCCTGTTCCGCGGTCACGCCGCTGCGCAGGATCAGCCGGGCCATGCCGGTGATGGCGTTCAGGGGCGTGCGGATCTCGTGGCTCATGCTGGCGATGAAGGCGCTCTTCGCCTGGCTAGCCGCCTCGGCCGCTTCCTTGGCCACGCGAAGCTCGTCCGCCTCCCGGCGGCCGGTGATGTCCCGGGCGACCCCCACGGCCATCCAGTGGCCGTCGACGGTGATCGCCGACAGGGAGAGTTCGATCGGCACCTCGTGTCCGTCCTTGTGCACTGCCGTGAGTTCCCGGGTCTCGCCGATCAGGGGGCCACGGCCGCTGAGGGCGAACTGACGCAGCCCGGCCGCCATGGCCGCCCGCTGGCCCTCGGGAACGAGCAGATCCTGCACCCGCCGGCCCAGGATCTCCTCCTTCGCATAACCGAACGCCTCCGTGGCCGCCCGGTTCCAGACGCGCACCCGGCCCTCGCCGTCGGCCAGGGCCAGGGCGTCGTGCATGTGTTCGGAGCCCAGGCGGAAGCGCTCCTCGCTTTCCTGCAGGGCCCGGGACCGGCGGCCGATCTCGTCGCTCATCCGGTTGAAGGCCGCGGCCAGGGCCCCGATCTCGTCTCCGGCCGCATCGTCCGACCGCGCCCCGTAGTCCCCGCCGGCCAGGCGTCCGGCCGCCGCCTCCAGGCGCGCCAGGCGCGCGATGACGTAACGGTTCATGAACACCCCGAGCGCGATCAGCAGGATGGCATACCCGGCGAGCCGGGCCCCGAAGCGGCCCGCCCAGCTCCGGTAAGCCTGCTCGCGCAACGGGTCCGATGGCAGCTTGATGCTCAGGACGCCGCGCAGGTCGCCGACCTTGTAGCCGTACGCGCCGTCGTAGGCCTCGGCGATCGAAGGCGGCGCCTCCGCGCGGCCGCCATGGCAGCGCAGGCAGTATTCCTCGATCCAGATGGGCGTCGTGAAGTGGAAGAAATGCCGTCCCGCGTCGTCGCGCGCCTCGACCAGGCGGTCCTCCGCGTCGGGGTTGTCGCGGAACCATGCCATCGCTTCCATTTCGAAGCGGTCCGCCCGGTTTTCCGGATTGCGCGGACGGTCCGACACGTTGTTGAAGGACATGCCGCTGCGGTTCCAATTGGGGATATCCCGGGATATGCGGGAAAGGGCATGGGCCGGGAGGAAACCGATCGTGCGTTCGTTGACCGGAAGGCCGCTGGCCAGGAACTGCAGGTGATACACGCGCCGGGTCGCCATGACGATGGCACGCAGATCGCGGGCATCCCGTTCGAGAGACTCGCGGATGCCCGCTTCGATGGTGCGATAACCGACCGCCAGGTCGGCGGCGATGATCAGTCCGACGACCAGCGAGGTGAGAAGCCAGACCTTCTGCTTGAGCCGCACCTCTCCTCCCATTTCTCGGGTTCGCGCAGGCGTTGGGGAGTGCGTGTGTCGTTTTGCGTCATATTACACGCAAATTACCCGGCGCAATGCCGGCGCAATGCCGTCGGATTGCCGCCCGGACGGCGGCTCAGAAGGGGACGCCGAGGGCCTCGCAGAGGAAGGTCATCAGCGGTGCGGCGGTGGCGAAGCGCCTCGCCGCGACCTGCGGCAGATCCTGCGCGACCACCTCGTCGTAGGAGAGGCTCGCCAGGCCGATGAAGTCCTTGCGCTTGAGGTCCTCGACGGCCGGATGGTCGGCGGCGTACCCGCGCGGGGGGCGGGCCAGACTGTCGCCCCGGAGTTCCCAGTCCTTGCGGAAACGGCGGTCGTCCCGGGCGGCGAACCAGTGATCCGGTTTCTCGACCACCAGGGCACGGATCTTCGCCAGGTCGTCGGGCTCGGGGTGCCAGCACCCGGCGCCAAGGAAGCAGCCGTCACCGGCGATATGGAGGTAAAAGCCGGGGGCGTGCACGTCCTTGCCCAGGTCATGGCGGAACTGGATACCCACGTTGGTCTTGTAGGGCGTCTTGTCCCGGGAGAAGCGGGTATCCCGGTGGATGCGCATCAGGGAGCCGCCCACCTTGCGCGGCTCGGCGCGGAAGCGGGGTGCGAACCTGCCGAGCAGCGGGTCCATGGCCGCGATGAAGGCCAGCGCCGGTTCCCGTACCTCGGCCTCGTAGCGCGGCTTGTTGGCCTCGAACCAGGCCCGGTCGTTGTGCGCGGTGAGGTCGTCCAGGAAGGCGAAGGTGGCGGCGGTGAACATGACGGGACTCCTTTCCCGGGTATGGCGTTGCCGAAACAACTCTCCGACAGCATAAGGCAATTGCCGGCCGGCGGTCGACGCCCGGCGGGTCGCCCTGCGCCGTCTGCCGGGAAATGCCGGCCGGCCCCGCCACGACCATCCACCGGTCGCGACGCAGGCGTGCCGGCGTTCACTCTCCGGCGCGGGACTCCGGGGCGAGCCGCGGCAGGTCGAGCACGAAGGTGGTCCCGCGCTCCGGGCCGGAATCCAGGTTCACGCTGCCCCCCAGGATGCCGGTGACCAGGTTATGCAGGATGTAGAGCCCGAGGCCGCTGCCGCCCTGTCCCATGTGGGTGGTGAAGAATGGCTCGAAGGCATGCCGGGCGACCTCCGCTGCCATGCCCCGGCCGTCGTCCGAATAGGTCATGCGGATGCGGTCCGGGCCTTGGCGGTGGGCGGAAATCCGGATGTGTCCCGCCGGAACTCCGGCGAAACCGTGGACCAGGGAATTCTCCACCAGATTCACCAGGGCCTGCTCGATCGATCCGGGATGGCTTTCCATCTCCAGGTCGGCCGGGATGTCGACCTCCACGCGGTGGCGGGTGTGCTTCAACCGCGGATTGAGCGTGGCGAGCAGTTCCTCCACGGTCTGCCGCAGGAAGAAATTGCGGCGCCGCGCGCTGGCCTGGTCCACCGCCACCTGCTTGAAGTGGCTGATCAGGTCCGCCGCGCGGGCGGCGTTGCGTTCGAGGAGTTCGATGGCCTTGCGGCTGCGATCGAGGAATTCCTCCACCGTCGATCGGCGCAGGGCCCCGGCCCGGAACCGCGCGGCGAAACCGTCCAGGTCCTCCTGCAAGGTGCTGGCCACCATGCGGGCGTTGCCGAGCGGCGTGTTCAACTCGTGGGCGACCCCGGCCACCAGGTTGCCCAGCGCCGCCAGCTTTTCGGCCTGGATGAGCTGGTGCATGGCCTTGCTCAGTTCCGCCGTGCGTTCCTCCACCAGTTCCTCCAGGTGATCCCGGTGCCTTTGCAGCTCCGCCTCGGCGCGCTTGCGGTCCGTGATGTCGATGTTCAGGCCGACGATGCCCCTGATCGCGTCCCGGTCCAGGATGGGCGCGATGACGTTGTAGATGTATCGATCCCCGTCCGCGATGCGCACCTCCTCGCGTACGACCTCGCCGGCGAGGGCGCGGGCGTTGTTCTTCCGCCAGCGGGCCAGGAGGGCGGCGTCGTCCGTGACATCCTCCGGTTGCCGCCCGACCACGTCGCCCCAGTTCTGCCGGCAAACCGAGTTCTGCAGCAGGTATCGTCCGTCCCGCCCGATGAGGAAGAAATCGAAGGGCGCGCTCTCGATCGCGGCGCGCAGGCGCGCTTCGCTTTCGCGCAACGCCTCTTCGGCCCGGCGGCGTTCGGTGATGTCCATCGTGACGCCGGCCACCAGGACCGGCTGGTTGTCCGCGTCGCACACTACGCGGCCGAGGGACGCGGTCCAGTGCAGCGAACCGTCGGGCCAGACGATCCGCTTCTCTATTTCGTAGCCCGTCCGTTCATCGAGGGCCCGGTGGAATGCGTCGGCCACCCGGCCCCGGTCGTCCGGGTGCACGAGGGACTGGAAGAGTTCGTAGGTGACCTGTGTCTGCGGCGTCAGTCCGTAGAGGGCTTTGCACCGGTCGGACCAGAGCACCTCGCCGGAGCGGAGGTCCCATTTCCAGTTGCCGAGCCGGCCGACGTCCAGGGCGAGTTGCAGGTCTCTTTCGCTGTTGCGCAGGTTTTCCTCGTCCCGCTTGCGTTCGGTGACGTCGCGCACGAAACAGAAGTTGAACTCGCGTCCGCCGAACTCGATGTAGTTGGCCATCACCTCGACGGGGAAGATCGTTCCGTCGCGGCGCCGGTGGCGCGTTTCGAAACGCAGGCGGCCCTGCCGGCGCATCGCGTCGAACATGCGGGCCGCCGTGTCGGCCGGCACGTCCGGATCGATGTCTTCGATCGCCTTCGTCAGCAGTTCCTCGCGGGAAAACCCCAGGGCCATGCAGGCCGCTTCGTTCACGTCCAGGAACCGGTTGTCCGGTGCGATCAGGTAGAAGGCGTCGGCCGCCTGTTCGACGCCGAAACGGACCAGACGGGCGTCGGCCTCGGCCCGGCGCCGTTCCGTGATGTCCACCCCCGCCCCGATCAGG
>DAOLKI010000188.1:4269-5541 GCA_035331665.1 Rhodocyclaceae bacterium | reverse complement strand
TGGAATACCGGCTGCCCGGCATCAACCAGGTGCAGGTGCACGAGAAGATCGACCTGGGCTTCGAGCGGGTGCTGCGCACCGCCCTGCGCCAGGACCCGGACATCATCCTGGTCGGCGAGATGCGCGACCAGGTCACCGCCGAGATCGGCATGCGCGCCGCCATGACCGGCCACCTGGTGCTCTCGACGCTGCACACCAACGACGCCCTCACCTCGCCCATCCGCCTGCTCGACATGGGCGTGCCCCGCTACATGGTGGCCCTGTCGCTGCAACTCGTCCTCGCCCAGCGCCTGGTGCGCGTGATCTGCGAGAACTGCGCGGAGCCCTACCAGCCGGCGCCCCACGAGCACGAATGGCTGCGCTACGAGCTGGCGGACCGGGTGGATGGCCAGGCCTACAAGCACGGCCGCGGCTGCACCCATTGCAACGGCACCGGCTACCAGGGCCGCACGGGCGTCTACGAAATGCTGGAGATGACCCAGGCCCTGGTGGAGGCGGCCAACCAGGACGACCCGAACCTCTTCGTGCAGGCCGGCCGCCACCAGATGGCCGGCAACACGCTGCGCCACGACGCGGTGCGCCTCGTCCTCGCCGGCCGCACGACCGTCGAGGAGGCCATGCGCATCAGCAACGAATTCGAGGAAGTGTGAGCTTGGGCACCTTCGCCTACCGGGGACGGGATTCCGGCGGCGCCGTGGTGGAAGGCACGCTGGAAAGCGCCACCGCCGCGGGAGCCGCGGACCAGCTCACCGGCCGCGGCATCATCCCCCTGTCCATCACGGCCGCGGCCGCCCGGCCGGCGGAAGCGCCGAAGGAGGCGTCCGAGGGGATGTTCGCGGACAAGGTCGGCCACACCGAGGTCCTGCTCTTCAGCCGCCAGATCAATACGCTGATGAAGGCCGGCGTGCCCATCATGCGGGCCCTGACGGGCCTGCAGGAATCCTCCGACAACAAGGCCATGAAGAAGACGCTGCAGGAGGTGCGCGAGAGCCTGGATTCCGGCCGCGAACTGTCGGCGTCCCTGGCCCGCCACCCGAAGGTCTTCTCGCCCTTCTACCTCTCCATGGTGCGCGTCGGCGAGATGACCGGCCTGCTCGAGGAGATCTTCCTGCGCCTCTTCCACCACCTGGAGTTCGAGGCCTTCATGCGCAACCAGGTGAAGTCCGCCCTGCGCTATCCGAGCTTCGTGGTGGCGGCGATGATCGGCGCCATCATCGTGGTGAACATCTGGGTGATCCCGGCCTTCGCCCAGGTGTTCAAGGGCTTCAACAC
>DAOLKI010000188.1:0-4169 GCA_035331665.1 Rhodocyclaceae bacterium | reverse complement strand
TGGTGAACATCTGGGTGATCCCGGCCTTCGCCCAGGTGTTCAAGGGCTTCAACACGGAACTGCCGCTGATGACGCGGGTCCTGATCGGCTTTTCCGACTTCATGGTCGCCGCCTGGCCGGTGATGCTGCTGGCCGCCGCGGCGGCGGTCTTCGGCTTCCGCGCCTGGGTGGCCACGCCCAAGGGGCGGCTTTCCTGGGATTCGCTCAAGCTGCGCGTCCCCATCGCCGGCAAGATCATCCGCAAGGCCACGCTGGCGCGTTTCGCGCGCAGCTTCGCCCTGGCCATGCGCAGCGGCGTGCCGGTGATCCAGGCCATGACCGTGGTCTCCCAGACGGTGGACAACCAGTTCATCGCCGGCAAGATCGAGCAGATGCGCGAAGGCATCGAGCGCGGCGAGAGCGTGCTGCGCACCGCCCTGACGGCGGCGGTGTTCACGCCGGTGGTGCTGCAGATGATCGCCGTGGGCGAGGAATCCGGCGCCCTGGACGAGATGATGGAGCAGGTGGCGGACATGTACCAGCGGGAGGTGGAATACGAACTGAAGACCCTCTCCGACCAGATCGAGCCGATCCTGATCGTGTTCCTCGGCGCCCTGGTGCTCATCCTGGCCCTGGGGATCTTCCTGCCGATCTGGGACCTGGGCAAGGCCGCGATCAAGAGATGAGCCCGGCCGGCCGTTATAGCCGGGGGCGGGGTCGCGGATGGCGCCGGGCGTACGGAAGGGAAGGCGGCAGTTCGTGGCTGGAACTGGCGCTCAGCATCGCCTTCATCACCGTGTTCGCGGCGGTGCTGCTGGCGGCGCTGAAAGACGTGCAGGGCATGGCGGAGCGGGCCGAGGCGGACGCGGTGATCATGAACCTCAGAAGTGCCCTGAGGCTGCAGGTGGCGGAACGGATCGTGGAGGGACGGCAGCGGGAATTGAGCGGGTTTCCGGGGGCGAACCCGGTGGCCTGGCTGGAAAAGCCGCCGGCCGGCTACCTGGGCGAGTCGCGCGGGGCTCCGGCCGGGGCGGCGGCGGGAAGCTGGTATTTCGACCTCGCCACCCGGGAGCTGGTCTACGTGCCGCGCGCCGTGGAACGCTTCCGGCGGCAGGACGGCGGCGGGCCGGAAGTGCGCTGGCGGGTGCGGGCGCCGGATGGGGCGGGACGGCAGACGGCCGGGCGGCGCGAAGCCCCTGGCGCGCCGCCCGAAGGTATTACAATCGACATAACCACGCCGTACGCGGCGCCCTGAGGCGCCCACGGCCAAAGACGGGAGAAACGGGAATGAACGGCAAGGCTAGAGGCTTCACCCTCATCGAACTCGTGATCGTGATCACCATCGTCGGCATCCTCGCCGCCGTGGCCCTGCCCCGCTTCGTGAACCTGCAGCGCGATGCGCGCATCGCCAAGGCCCAGGCCATCTACGGCGCCGTCAAGTCGGCCGCGGCGCTGGCCAAGGCGCGCTGCGAACTGGATCTCGCCCAGCCGACCCTGTCCGGCAGCACCTGCACCTCGACCGGCGGCACGGTCAACATGGACGGCGCCATCGTCGCGATGACGAACCGCTATCCGTCCGCCTCCGTGGCCGGCATCGACGTGGCCGCCCAGATGACGACCAGCGAGGGCGTCACCATTTCCGGCGGCGCGCCGCGCCTGATCCAGATGAACGGCGCCACCGACCCCGCCACCTGCCAGGTTTCCTACACCGCCCCGGCGTCCGTCGGTACGGCGCCCACCATCGACGTCGCCACCGACGGCTGCTGAATCTTTCCTAGGAGCACCACCATGTCGCGCAATTCCGGCTTCACCCTGATCGAACTGGTCGTCGTCATCGTCATCCTCGGCATCCTGGCGGCCACCGCCCTGCCGAAGTTCGTGGACCTGTCCACCGAGGCGGGGGATGCCGCCGCCGCCGGCACCGCCGGCGCGCTGACCTCGGCCTCTTCCATCAACTACGCCAAGTTCAAGGCGGCCGGCGGCACCGGTACCGGCGCCGTCGACATCAAGTCCGCCACCGCCAAGTGCTCGGCGCTCGAGCCGCTGATGCAGGGCGGCGCGCTGCCCACCAACATCAGCTGGGTGGCGGACAACACCATCACCTGCGCGAGCGGCGTCGACGCCGCGAACTGCAAGGTCAAGCACGCCCAGGGCACGGCGGCCGGCACGGCCCAGACGGTGGTCTCGGTCGTCTGCACGAGCTGATCGCCGGGCGGCGGGGCGGACGGTGGCACCGGGTGACACGGCCGATGGCTGCGGTTCCCCGGCTTCCGGTCCGCCCGCAAGGGTTCACCACCCTCGAACTGGTGGTGGTCATCGCGGTCATCGGCATCCTCGCCGTGGCCATCCTGCCGCGTTTCGTCGATGACCTGAGCTTCAAGACCCGCGGTTACTACGACCAGGTCTTCGCCGCCGTGGAATACGCGCGGCAACAGGCCATGGCGCACCGGCGCGTGGTCTGCGTCCAGGTGGCCGGATCGCCCGCCCACGTGCGCGTGTTCACATCCAACGCCTCGCCCACGGATCACGCCTCCTGCACGGTCGCGCTGACCGACCCGAAGACGGGGGCCGCCTTCGACCTGGCGGCGCCTTCCGGCGTGGCCGTGTCGCCGAACCCGGGCACCATTTCCTTCGACTGGTACGGCCGGCCGGCCGCGGCCGCGGCCTGGACGGTCAGCGGGGACGGCAGCTACTCCCTGACCGTGGAGGCGGAGACCGGCCATGTGCATTGAGCGGCCCGGGGCCGGACGCCAGGCCGGCGTCACGCTGATCGAGCTGGTGGTCTTCATGGTGGTGATCAGCGTCGGGGTCGCCGGCATCCTGTCCGTGTTCCAGCTCGTGGTCGGACGCAGCGCCGACCCGCTGCCGCGCAAGCAGGCGCTGGCCATCGCCGACGGCCTGATGGAGGAGATCCTGGCGGCCGGTTTCACCTGGTGCGACGGCGCGGATCCGAACCTGGAGACGGCGGCCAGCGCCGCCGGCTGCACGACGGCGGAGGCGATCGGCCCGGAGGCGGGCAATGCCCGGCCCTACGACAACGTGAACGACTACAACGGCCTCACGCTGGCGGCGGTCACGGACCTGAGCAACACCATCGCCGGACCGGCCGGCTACACGGCCTCGGTGACGGTCGCCAACGCGACCATCGGTCCGGCGGGCAGCACGGTAGGCGGCGGCGGGGCGCTGCTCGTCACGGTGACCGTCAGCGATCCCTTCGGGGGCAGCGTCGCGCTGCAGGGCGTGCGCACCCGCTACGACCCGAACGGACGGCCATGAGGGCCCCAGCGCATCCGTCACGGAGCCAGGCCGGCTTCACGCTGATCGAGATGGTGATCGCCATCGTCATCACCGGCATCCTGGGCGGCATGGTGGCGGTGTTCATCAAGGGCAGCATCGACGCCTACTTCGATTCCGTCCGGCGCGCCAAGCTGGTGGAAACGGCCGACACCACGCTGCGCCGCATCGGCCGGGACCTGCGCCAGGCCCTGCCCAACAGCATCGCGGTCGGCAACTCGGCGGGCCGCTTCTACGTGGAGTACGTCCAGGTCAAGGGCGGCGGACGCTACCGTTACGCCAAGAACGCGGCCGGCGACGACGAACTGAGCTTCGATGCGGCCGACGCCTCCTTCGACGTCCTGGGCACCATGCCGACGGTGGCCGCCGGCGACCGCATCGCCGTGGGCAATCTGGGCCAGGGCAGCGCCGGCGACGTCTATGCGGGGAACAACATCGCCACCGTGGGCAGCGTCAGCGGATCGCGCATCACGCTGTCGGCGGCGAAGCTGTTCCCGGTGGATTCCTGCACCCGCGACGCGGCGGGACAGGTCTCCGGCTGCCGCTTCTACGTGGTGGACACGCCGGTTACCTACGAATGCGACCCGGTGAACGGGCGCCTGCGCCGCTACTGGGGCTACCCGCTGCGCACGCCGGCCGCGGCGCCGCCGGCGGGCGGCAGCAGCGCCGACCTGGTCTCGACGGGCGTCACCGGCTGCGCCTTCGCCATGGATGCCGCGGCGACGCTGACCCGCATGGGCGTCATCTCCATGCGCATCCAGTTGAGCTCCGCAGGGGAGGCCGTGCCGCTCTTCTTCCAGGCCCACGTGAGCAACGTGCCATGAGCGCCGCCGGTGTCTTCGCGTCCCGCGGGCGGGCCACCCCGAACAGACGAGGCAGCGCCGGCTTCGCCCTGC
>DAOLKI010000187.1:0-5565 GCA_035331665.1 Rhodocyclaceae bacterium | reverse complement strand
CCGCCACGGCCACGGCGCAGGCCGCCCGCCACAACTGCACGGGGAACCGGAACACCGCCTGGAAGGTCTCCTGGTTGATGATCGACGCGGGGAACCCGTCCATCCGCGGCACGATGAGTCCGCCCAGGATTCCGTAAGCCACGAAGGCCGCGGCGGCGACGGTGCTGTCGCGGCGCAGGGAGCGGTGTTCGGCGACCGGCATCTCCCGCACCAGGTGGATCCGGTAGTGGCGCAGAAAGCCGACGCCCGCCATGACGGAACCCGGAAAGCCGAACATGTAGCGGGAGCAGACGTTGAGGCCCGTCGTCGGTGCGTCCGACAGGGCAGTGCCGAGGACGACGACCGCGACCAGCGGCCCATACACCCACGGACCTGCCAGGGCACGGGCGA
This sequence comes from Rhodocyclaceae bacterium, assembly GCA_035331665.1. Classification (GTDB taxonomy): domain Bacteria; phylum Pseudomonadota; class Gammaproteobacteria; order Burkholderiales; family Rhodocyclaceae; genus JAEUNJ01. The sequence goes on along the minus strand of DAOLKI010000187.1, from coordinate 5,175 downwards.
TTCCGGTCCGGCCGTCCGGCAGGGTCGCCGCGAACAGCCGGCGACCGAACTCGAACAGGAAAAGGTAGGAAACCAGCAGCAGTCCCGGGCGCGCGGTGGCGAGCCAGGCCGGGTCGCCGCGGACCACGCGCCAGAGGTCGGTCCACTCCAGCAGGCCGTGGGTGAAGCCGAAGGCGGCGAGCAGCCAGAGCAGCCGGGAAAGGACGAGATCGCTCGCCGTGTCCCGTCGCATGACGATGGCGAAGCTCATGGCCAGGAAGGCCAGGCCGTAGATCAGGAAGACGACATCCACGCTGCGATCGCCGACGCACGAAAAGCCCCATTTACCCATGCGGCACCGGAATCCGTGTTGATGCAGATCATTGGCCGGGTGAGGGCATCGTGAGGCCGAAACGCCGGATCCCCCGTTCTCCGGCCGCCTGGGCTATCGTTGCGGTGCCACGACGCAACGAACGGCGCGACCAAAGAAGGAGGAAAGCGCATGCAACCCGCCGCCCTGACCTACGAGCGCGACGGCCGCGTCGCCCGCATCACCCTCGACCGTGCGGATCGACTGAACGCCATCGACGCGGCAATGCCGCGGGAACTGCGCTCGGCCGAGGAGGAGGCCACCCGGGACGACGCCGTGCAAGTAATCGTGCTCGCCGGCGCCGACCGCCCCATCTGCGCCGGCTACGACCTGCAGGAGTTCGCGGAGTCACCCCGGCCGGGTCCGCTCAGCCAGATCCCAGGACCCGACCGTGGATTACCGCCGCAAGTTCGACGACACCACATGCTTCATGAGCCTCCGGCGCGGTCACAAGCCGGTCTTCGCCCCGGTCCCGGGCGCGGCCATCGGCGGCGGGACGGACAGGGCCCTGTGCTCTGACATTGCCGTCATGGCCGAGGATGCAAAGATCGGCTATCCGCCGGTGCGGGTCCGGGGTTGCCCGCAGACCGCCACGTGGGTGTGCCGGCCGGGTGCCGAACGGGCCAAGCTGCTGCTCGCCGGCGACCTGATCGATGGGCGGATCGCCGCCGCGATGGGGCTCGTGGCGCGCAGCGTGCCGGCAGCGGACCTGGGCGAGACGGCGGACGCCCGGCCTAGGCGCATGACCGGCGTCCCGCGCAACCACCTGATGATCCAGAAGATGGTGATCAACCAGGCCTACGCCAACATGGGGTTGCAGACGACGCAGACCATGGCGACGCTGCTCGACGGCATCACGCGCCATACGCCCGAGGGCAACCACTTCAAGGAGCGCTGCGAGCAGCTCGGTTTCAAGGCGGCCGTCGGCGAGCGGGACGGCGGAGCGCCCATCGGACCCTGACGGCACCCGGGATGCGGGGCGCAACCCGGGCCGGGTCGAGGGCCGTGCCCCACGGTTCTCTGCTAATATGACTTTGGTGGTATGGAAAACGCATTGGGCCCGCGGCCCCGCCCGGTGCGCGCCGGTGGCGGGTCGGTGAGTCCCGCGCCGCCGGTGGGAGCGCCCGAGGGTGGCCGGGGCGACGAAATGGATATTGTCTTCCTCATCTACGGCCTGTCCTTCCTTGCCCTCGGGCTCGTCATCGTCGTCTGGCCCAGGGAGGAAAGCCGCTTCGCGCTGGCCGGCTTCATAAACTGGCTGGCCGCCTTCGCCTTCGTCCATGGCATCCTCGAATGGACCGATCTGTGGCGGGTCGTGCGCGGCGACAACCCGGCACTTGCGGCGACACGGCCGTTCATCCTTCTGGCATCCTACGTCCTGCTGTGCGAATTCGGCCGGCGGCTGCTCAGGGCGAGCCTGCCCGTTCCGGCACTGGCGGGTCCGTTGCGCCGAATTCTCCATCCGGCGGTACCCACGTTGTTGGGCGGGGGGGCCCTGGTCGGGGGCATGCTGTCCGCGGATTTCACGCTGGGACTCGGCATCTGGTCCCGCTACCTGAACGGGATCGGGGGGTCGCTGGCCGCCGGCGTGGGCTTCGTGCTGTATTGCCGCAGCCATATCCGTCCGGCACTCCCGGAGTCGGAATACCGCGCGATCGGCCCGGCATGCCACCTGGCCGGTGCGGCCTTCGCGGCCTACGCGGTGTTCGGCGGGGCGGTCGTGCCACGCGCCGACTGGGCGCCCGCGGCCTGGCTCAACGCGGAAAGCTTCCAGGCCCACGTCAACGCGCCCGTCCAGCTGTTCCGGGCCTTCTGCGCCGTCCTGGCCGCCATCTCCGTCGGCTACATGCTGCGGGTGTTCCATATCGAGGCTCGGCTGCGCCTGCGCCAGTCGCTCGACGACGCCGAGATCGCCCTGGTCGAGGTGAAGCGTCTGAGCCGTCGCAACGAACTGTTGCTCAACTCGGTGGGCGAAGGGATTTTCGGGATCGACCGGGATGGGCGGGCCACCTTCGTGAATCCGGCGGCCCTGAGGCTGCTGGGCTTCGAGGCCGGCGAACTGATCGGCCAGAAGATTCACCCGCGCATCCACCACACGCGCCCCGACGGCTCCCACTATCCCGAGGAGGAGTGTCCATCGCTGCACATCCTCGCGGACGGCCGCGTACGCCATGCGGCGCTCGACCTCTACTGGCGCAAGGACGGCACCTCGCTGCCCGTGGAGTACCGGTCCACGCCGGTGGTCCACGATGGCCGCATCATCGGCGCGGTGATCGCCTTCCAGGATGTAAGCGACCGGGTCCGGGCGGAGAGGCTCCTGCGCGACCGGAACGAATTTCTCGCCACGATCCTGGACAACGAACCCGAATGCGTGAAACTGGTGAATCCGGACGGCTCCCTGGCGCAAATGAACGCCGCCGGGTTGGCGATGCTCGAGGTGCCCGATCTCGAGGAGGCGAATCGTACGGTCCTGGTGGACTTCGTGGTTCCGGAGGACCGTCCGAACTTCCTCGACCTTGCGCGGCGCGTTTTCGGCGGTGGGACAGGCACCCTGGAATTCCGGATCGTCGGCCGGCGGGGAACGCTGCGATGCCTGGAAACCCACGCCGCGCCCCTGCGCAATTCCGAAGGGCGGGTGACGCACCTGCTCGGCGTCACGCGGGATGTGACGAAGCGCAAGGAGGCGGAGGCGCAGCTGGCCGACCAGCGCAAGCACCTGGAGGTACTGGTGGAACGGAGGACACGGGAACTGTCCCAGGCCAAGGAAGCCGCGGAATCCGCCAACGTCTCCAAGAGCGCCTTCCTGGCCAATATGTCCCACGAGATCCGCACGCCGCTGAATGCCGTGATCGGAATGAGCCATCTCATCCGCCGCTCGGGCGTGAGCCCGGATCAGGCCGAGAAACTGGACAAGATAGACACGGCGGGCCGCCACCTGCTTGACACCATCAACGCCATCCTCGAACTGTCCAAGATCGAGGCCGGAAAGTTCGTGCTCGACGAGGTTCCCGTGAGCATCCCGGCGATCATGGTCAATGTCTGTTCCATCGTCCAGGAGCGGGCGAACAACAAGGGCCTGCGCTTGGTGGTCGATTCCGCGGGACTGGACGACGTCTTGCTGGGCGACGCCACGCGCCTGCAGCAGGGGCTGCTGAACTACGCGACCAACGCCGTCAAATTCACCGAGAGCGGCGTCGTGCGGCTGCGCGCGAAGGTTCTCCACGAGGACCTCGGCAATGTCGCCGTTCGCTTCGAAGTGGAGGACACGGGACCGGGGATCGAGGCAGACGCCTTGCAACGGCTCTTCACTCCCTTCGAGCAGGCGGACAACTCCATCACCCGCCGGTACGGTGGCAGCGGTCTGGGGCTGGCGATCACGCGCAAGCTCGCGGAAGCCATGGGTGGGATGGCCGGTGCGAGCAGCACCCCCGGCCGGGGCAGCACCTTCTGGTTTTCCGCGCGGCTGAAGCGGTCCGGGGCGGCATCGCCGCCGATTCATCGCCCCGCGGACGATTCGGCGGAATCCGTCCTTGCCCGTGATTTCCGTGGCCGCCGAATCCTGCTGGTCGAAGACGAGGAGATCAACCGCGAAGTCGCGGCCACGTTATTGGGCGACGTGGGTCTCGACGTGGCCGTGGCCGCGGACGGCGCGGAGGCGGTGCAACATGCGAGCGCGGGTTGTTACGACCTCGTGCTGATGGATATTCAAATGCCGCGGATGGGGGGATTGGAAGCCGCGCGGCGGATCCGCTCGCTTTCCGTCGGCGGGCAGGTCGCCATTGTGGCGATGACCGCCAATGCATTCGCGGAGGATCGGCAGCGTTGCTTCGAAGCCGGCATGGACGATTTCATTGCCAAGCCGGTGGACCCGGACACCCTGTACGGGTCGGTCCTCAGGTGGCTGTCACGGGCCCCTTCCCGGACCGTGGCCTGAACCGTTTCCGTGCAACTGGACGGCGGTCGTCGGCGGATGGTGTCCGCAGGGGGAGGGCGCCGGTCGAGCAACGCCGTGCGGAACGATTCAATCGGGGTACGAGGCCGCAGGGGCACGGCATGCACTGCATCGCGAATCGTCTGGGGACGCCGTCGCCGGCGGCGCAGCGCGCGCGGCGCGGATGATGCGCGGCGGAGATTGCCGGCAATCCGGGACAAAATGACTCCCGGGAGTGGCGTCTTCCCGCGCGAGGCAGAGCGGGTCGGGGCGGTGGGGTGCCGCCCCAACGCAGGGGAATTTACTTCTTGGCGGCCTTCATGGCGCCGGCGAGGTCCTGCTCGGACAGTTTGCCGGAGGCCACCAGGACCAGCAGGGCGCGGGCCGGGAGGGGGATGGAGCGACCGCTCTCGTAGCGGGAACCGCCGCTCTGGGTGATGCCGAACCGGCTCCAGAACTGCAGTTGGTTCATGCCGAGGCTGCGCCGGTAGGCAGCGATGTCCTTCAGATCGAATTTGACCTTCTTGCTCATGGTTCAGTCCTTTCAGGATAGTTTTCCGACATCGGATTCAAGCTATGTCTAAAGACATATGCCCGAGTAGAATACCAGAGCTTCGGATTAATTGTGTGGAATTTGACGGAAAAATTTCCCGCTAATCTCATTTGGATGTGCGATGCAGCACGACTCAGGCTGTTGGAATAACTCTGCCAGACGCGTGGGAATCTGGCATGTACGGAAAAAAATGAAACCGGAACCCCGGCGGATTGCGCATTTTGCGGTTTTTCGGCGTGCCGTACGTCATGCATGGCGGTCCGCGGCGGCGTCGATTGCCGCACGCCGGCTTAGAACCCCTAACAGAATGAAGCACGCCTGCGTTGGCCCCGGAATGCGGAT
>DAOLKI010000186.1:0-5583 GCA_035331665.1 Rhodocyclaceae bacterium | reverse complement strand
CTGCTCCCTTTGACCGCTCGGGAACCCCTCCAGCGAAACCGCGAATTATCACGCGTCCACGGATTCGTGTCAATTCCCGGAACGGTTTTTGCCGGCGACGCGCGCATTCGCCGCCGGACCGGCCGGGGCACCGGGCCGGGAATGCTCAGGGACGCAGCGGTTCCACGTGGTCGAGGGGCAGAGCGACGGTCCGTTTGACCGCCTGCAGCACGAAACTCGACTTCACGTCCGCCACGCCCTCGAGCTTGAGGAGCTTGTCCAGCACGAACCGCGAAAAATGGTCCAGATCGGGGACCACGACGCGCAGCAGGTAATCCTTGTCGCCGGTCAGGGCCAGGCATTCCAGGACTTCCGGCCAGGCGGCCACCGCCGCCGCGAGGCGCCCGGCAGGCATGTTCCCGCCCCGCTTGTCCAGGGAGAGTTCGACCAGGGCCTCGATGTCGAGGCCCAGCCGGCGCCGGTCCACGAGCGCCGCATATCCGGTCACCACGCCCCGCTCCTCGAGCGTGCGCAGGCGGCGCAGGCAGGGCGAGGGGGACAGGGCCACCCGTTCGGCCAGTTCCGCGTTGCTGATCCGCCCTTCGAGCTGAAGAACGGCCAGCATTCGCAGATCGAGGCGATCCAGCGCAACAACGGACCCGTTCATGGCGTATTCCTGGCAATTTAATTGCTGATTTTATTGTCTATTCGCCGCGTTCGGTAGAACATTTCCCGTCAGCAGGCATAGGATTGCGCGACCACCCCACGAGGAAACGAGAATGAACGACAATCCCATGGGCACCGACGGGTTCGAATTCATCGAATTCGCGGCCCCCGACCCCGCGGCGCTGGACCGGATGTTCCGCACGCTCGGTTTCACGCCAATCGCCCGCCACCGGTCCAAGGAGGTCACCCTTTACCGGCAGGGGGAGATCAACTTCATCCTGAACGCGGAACCGGAAAGCTTCGCCCAGTCCTTCGCGCGCGTGCATGGTCCGTCGATCTGCGCCATCGCCTGGCGCGTCAAGGATGCGCGCGCCGCCGCCGAACGGGCGAAATCCCTGGGCGCCGACGTGATTCCCGGCAACGCCCGGCCGATGGAACTCAATATCCCGGCCATCCGGGGGATCGGCGGCAGCCTCATCTATCTGGTGGACCGCTACGGCCCGGGGGTCACCATCTACGACATCGATTTCGTGCCGCTGGCGCAAGCGCCGGCACGGCCGGCGGGCGCCGGGCTGCTGGCGGTGGATCACCTCACCCACAACGTCCATCGGGGGCGCATGAATGTCTGGGCCGAGTTCTACCAGCGCCTGTTCGGATTCCGGGAGATCCGCCAGTTCGACATCGAGGGCCGCCAGACCGGCCTGCATTCCCGCGCCATGGTGAGCCCCTGCGGGAAGATCCGCATCCCGATCAACGAAGCCGCCGACAGGCCGGGCGGCAAGGGGCAGATCGAGGAGTTCCTGGACCTCTACCGCGGCGAAGGCATCCAGCACGTGGCGCTGGCGGCCAGCGACATCCATGCCGCCACCGAAGCCCTGCGCCGCGGCGGCGTACGCTTCCTGGATACGCCCGATGCATACTACGACGCCGTCGAGGCAAGGCTGCCGGGGCATGGCCAGGACCTGGCGCGGCTGCGCAGCAATCGCGTGCTCATCGACGGCGACGGGGCCGGGGGCCTGTTGCTCCAGATCTTCACGGAGACCGTAATCGGCCCGATCTTCTTCGAACTGATCGAGCGACGCGGCAACGAGGGCTTCGGCGAGGGCAACTTCAAGGCCCTCTTCGACGCGATGGAGCAGGACCAGGTGCGCCGCGGCGTGCTGCCGGAGCGGTGACGCGTCGACGGGCGCCGCCTTCGCGCGGAATGGCGGGCCCGCCGGCATTGTTTGACACTTCAAGGATCGGAAATTACGATGGATGCAACGCATCCATCGATTCCGCGAGTCCCCCATGACCCTTGCCGCTCCCGCCCGCGCCGACCTGCCTCCGGCGCCGATGCGCCATTCCATCTTTTCCGTGCAGGATCACCATCCCTCGCTGCCGCGGACGGTGCCGGCGCTCTACGACCAGGTGATCGCCCAGGCCGAGCTGGCCGAGACCCTGGGCTACGACACCTTCTTCGTCGCCGAACACCACTTCCACGAATACGGCGCCGTGCCCAATCCCGCGGTCTTCCTGGCCGCCCTGGCCCAGCGCACCCGGCACCTGCGGCTCGGCTCCGCCATTTCCATCCTGACCTTCCATCACCCGCTGACCGTCGCCGAGAGCTACGCGATGGTGGACGTCCTCTCCGGCGGACGCCTGACCCTCGGCACCGGCTCCGGCTACCTGAAGCACGAGTTCGCCGGCTACCGGATCGACCTCGCGGAAAAGCGCGACCGCTTCGACGAGGGCCTCGCCGTCATGAAGCAGGCGCTGTCCGGCGCGCGCGTGACCCACAAGGGCCGCTACTGGGCGCTGGAGGACGTGGCCATCAACGTGCCGTGCGTGCAGAAGCCGACGCCGCCGCTCTATGTCGCCATCCTGGCGCGCGAGGCCGCCTATCACGTGGCCCGCCAGGGCAACCACGTGTTCGCCGTGCCCTATGCGTCCGTGGACCGTTTCGACGAGGTGGGCGGCATCGTCGAGGGCTTCCACCGGGGCTGGGACGAATCCGGCGCGGCGTCGCCGGGCGACGCCGTATTCGCATTCCATACCCACGTGGCGGAGACGGACGACGAGGCGCGCCGGCGGGCGTCCGACGCCTTCGACCTCTATGTCGCCACGCGGCTCTACGCCCGCCGCCAGACCTACGGCGACATCATGGCGAGCGGGCTGTCGCTGATGGGCGGCGTCGAAACGGTGGTCGACAAGCTGGTCCGGCTGCACCGGATGGGGATCACCCACGTGATGCACCTGCAGAACTTCGGGATGCTCGACCCCGCCCATGTCGACGACTCGATGCGCCTGCTGATGCAGGAGGTGGTTCCCCGCGTCAATCGGATATTGGGCAACGCCGGCGCCTGATCCGGCGGGCCTTCGGATTTGATCCGTGGGTACGGCCCGAGTCCGACGGACTGCTAGAATCGACCGGACACCGGACGACCGGTGCATACATAACAAGGTTTCACGAGGAGAGCACACCATGCGAAAACTGCTGCGCGTTGCGCTGGCTGCGGCGACCCTGGCCTTCGCGGGCCTATCGGCGGCCCAGGACAAGATCGAACTCAAGCTGTCCCACTACCTGCCGCCGACCCATGGCCTGCACGTGGATTTCACGGAACCCTGGGCGAAGGAACTGGAGAAGAAGACCGGCGGGCGCGTGACGGTCAAGGTCTTCCCGGGCAACTCCAGCCTCGGCAACGCGGCCAACCAGCTCGACCAGGTCCAGGCCGGCGTGGTGGACATCGCCCTGGGGCTTTCCGGGATCCCCCGCGGGCGCCTGCCCCGCACCACGATCATCGATCTGCCCTTCATGACGGACAGCGCCGACGCAGCGAGCCACGCCCTGTGGGCGGTCTATCCGAAATACCTGGCCGAGGAATACAAGGGACTGAAGGTCCTGGCCCTGTTCGCCCACAATCCAGGCCTGATCGCGCTGCGCGCCAAGAAGGTGGACAAGGCGGAGGACCTGAAGGGGCTGCGCATCCGCGCGCCGTCGGTGCAGACCCAGGCCCTGCTCACCGCCCTGGGCGCGACGCCGGTCGGCATGCCGCCCGGCCAGATCTACGAAAACATGGAGAAGGGGGTCATCGACGGGGCGATGATGCCTTATGACGGATTCAAGGGCTTCAAGGTGGACGAGCTGGCGCGCTACTACTACGACGCCGACCTCTACACCACGTCCTTCTACTTCGTCATGAACCAGAAGAAATACGATGGCCTGCCACCGGAGATCCGCAAGGCCATCGACGAAATCAGCGGCGACGTCCTCGTCGCCCGGTTCGGCGGCTGGTGGGACAAGTGGGACAAGGCCGGGATGGACGCCGTCAAGGCGAAGAACGGCGTCGTCTTCGAGGCGACGGCCAAGGACAAGGAAGCCCTGCGCAAGCAGTTGCAGCCCGTGATCGACCAGCAGCTGGCGGAACTGGAGAAGGCCGGCGTCGCCAACGCCCGCGCCATCCACGACGAGATGCGCAAGGAAGTGGCGAAACGCGCGAAGAAATGACCCGGCGCGCCCCTTGAAGGCCTTCGTCCATTTCGTCGAGGTCTCCTCGCGCTGGTTCGCCGTCGGCGGCATGCTGCTCCTGGGAATGGTGGTGCTCGTGGTGATGGCCGACGTCGCCATGCGGCGAACCGTCGACGTCTCGGTGCCGGGGACGACCGACCTGATCCAACTTGCGGTGATGACGTCGTTTTTCCTGGCGCTGCCGTCCGCCTTCCTGCACGAGGCCAACGTGGGGGTCGAGTTCGTCACGGACCGCCTGCCGCCGCGCCCGTTGTTCGTACTCAAGGCCGCGGTTGCCTTGCTGGCCGCCGCCTTCATGGCGGCCACCACGTGGTATTGCTTCGGGCAGGCGGTGCTGCAGATTTCCAACGGGGACCGCTCCCAGACGATCGGCATTCCCATCGCATTCTTCTGGGCGCCCCTGCTCCTCGGGTGCGCGCTCGCCGTCAGCAGCAGCCTGCTGCTCGCGCTGCGTTACGGCCTCGAATCCCTCGGGCGCGCCGACTACATGGCCGGGGAGGTGGAGAGGGCCGAGGTGGAGCTCTGATGTCCGGTACGGCCCAGGGCCTGACGGGGTTCGCCCTGGTGATCCTGTTGATCTTTCTGCGCGTACCCGTCGCCATCGCCATGGGCGTCGTGGGTGCCCTCGGCTACGGGCTGATCAACGGATGGCCGTCTCTGGCCTTCGTCATGGGACGCGCGCCCTTCGAGTCGGTCTTCCCGGTGGGCCTGTCGGTCGTCCCGCTGTTCGTCATGATGGGCGTTTTTTCCGCGCACGCCGGGCTTTCCCGCAGCCTTTACGGCTTCGTGGCCGCCTTCGTCGGGCACCTGCGCGGTGGCCTTGCCCTGGCCACCATCGGCGCCTCCGCGATCTTCGGGGCGATTTGCGGCTCGTCCATCGCCACCGCGGCCACGATCGGCAAGATCGCCCTGCCGGAGATGCGCCGCCACGGTTACGACGACCGCCTGGCCTCCGCGTCGGTCGCCGCCGGGGGCACGCTGGGCGTCATGATCCCGCCGTCCATCCTCTTCGTCGTCTACGGGCTGATGACGGAGAATTCCATCGGCAAGCTGTTCGCCTCGGGCGTGCTGCCGGGCATCCTGGGGATGCTGCTGTACATGGGCGCCGTCGCCTGGATGACCGGGCGCGACAGCCGGCTGGGCGCCGCCGGGGAACGGTCCTCCTGGTCCCGGCGCCTGAGCCTGCTGCTGCAGGTGTGGCAGGTGGCGGCGCTGTTCGGCGTGGTGCTGGGGGGCATGAATTTCGGCTGGTTCTCGCCCACCGAGGCCGCCGCGGTCGGAGCCTTCGGGGCGGTGCTCCTCTCCGCGCTGGGCGGCCACCTGGACCGGGCCAGCGTCGTCGCCGGACTCCTCGAGACGGCCCACACCACGGCCATGATCTTCATGATCCTGATCGGCGCCACCCTGTTCAACTACTTCATCGACGCGAC
>DAOLKI010000185.1:0-5618 GCA_035331665.1 Rhodocyclaceae bacterium | reverse complement strand
GGCGGCGGTTCGCCAGGCTGGGCTTCTTGCCCAGGGTGATCAGGGGCTCCACCACGCGGCGCAGTTCCTTGGCCTTGGGCAGGGTGGTCTTGATCGCCTCGTGCCGGAGCAGCGACACGGCCATGTTGCGGAACATGGCCTGGCGGTGGGAAGCGGTGCGGTTGAGCTTGCGGAGTCCGTTGCGGTGACGCATGGTTTGCCTCTTTTGTTATGCGGCCGCCGCGCTGGGCAGGTCGACCGGTTGATGGTGTCGAGGGAGGTCTGCGCCGGCCGTCAGGCCATCTTTTCGAGGCCCACGGGCGGCCAGTTCTCCAGTTTCATGCCAAGGGTGAGGCCCCGGGAGGCAAGCACTTCCTTGATTTCGTTGAGGGACTTGCGCCCCAGGTTCGGCGTCTTGAGCAGTTCCGTCTCGGTGCGCTGGATCAGGTCGCCGATGTAGTAGATGTTCTCCGCCTTCAGGCAGTTGGCGGAGCGGACCGTCAGTTCCAGGTCGTCCACCGGGCGCAGCAGGATGGGATCGACGGACACGACCTTCGGCGCTTCCACCGATACGGGAGTGCCTTCCAGGTCCGCAAACACGGTGAGCTGCTCCATGAGGATGCGGGCGGAATAACGGATCGCCTCCTCCGGGTCGATGGCACCGTTGGTCTCGATATCGAAGATCAGCTTGTCGAGATCGGTACGCTGCTCGACGCGGGCGGATTCGACCTGGTAGCTGACGCGGCGAATGGGGCTGAAGGAGGCGTCCATCATGATCTGGCCGATGGTCTTGGACTCCTTCGCGACGGGCCGCGCGTTGGCCGGCACATAGCCACGGCCGCTCTCGACCTTGATCTGCATCTCCAGCTTGCCGCCGGGCGCCACATGGGCGATGACGTGGTCGGGATTGATGATCTCCACGTCGTGGCCGGCCTGGATGTCGGCGGCCGTCACCACGCCCTCACCCTGCTTCGCGAGGGTCAGCAGGGCTTCGGGACGATTGTGCAGCTTGAGGACGACGCCCTTCAGGTTCAGCAGGATGTCCACCACGTCCTCCCGCACGCCTTCCAGCGTGGAGTACTCGTGCAGGACCCCGTCGATGGACACCTCGGTCGGTGCGCTGCCGGGCATGGAGGACAGAAGGATGCGACGCAGGGCGTTGCCGAGGGTATGCCCGTAGCCACGCTCGAACGGCTCCATGACCACGCGCGCGTGCACGGGGGAGAGCGTCTGTACATCGATGATGCGCGGTTTGAGTAGTGCGCTGCTTTGCATCTGCATTCCTCGAAAAAGGATAGCCGGCGCCGACCGCCCTCAGGGCGGATCAGCGCGAATACAGTTCGACGACCAGGCCTTCGTTCAGGCTGGGCGGCAGTTCCTCGCGGGCCGGAAGCGCCTTGAAAACGCCGCGCCCTTCCTTGACGTTTACGTCGACCCATTCGGGGAAGCCACGGGACTCGGCCGCCTCCAGGGCCGCCTTGGTGCGCAGGTGGCCGCGGGCCGCGTCGGTGAGCTGGATCACGTCACCCGGGCGGACGCCGTAGGACGGAATGTTGACCCGCTTGCCGTTCACCAGGACGCCGTTGTGGCGCACGATCTGGCGCGCTTCGGCGCGGGAACCGCCGAAGCCCATGCGGTAGGCGACGGAATCCAGGCGGCTCTCCAGCAGTTGCAGCAGGTTCTCGCCGGTCTGGCCCTTGCGGCGTTCGGCATCGGCGAAGCCCTTGCGGAACTGGCGCTCGAGAACGCCGTAAATGCGGCGGATCTTCTGCTTTTCGCGCAGCTGCTGGCCGTAGCCGGACAGGCGCTGGCCGGATTTCTGGCCGTGCTGGCCAGGGGCGTAGGAACGGCGCTCGATGGAGCACTTGTCGGTGAAGCACTTCTCCGCCTTGAGGAAGAGCTTCTCTCCCTCGCGGCGGCACTGGCGGCACTTGGCGTCGATATTGCGGGCCACGGTTTACTCCTTGTTCCTCAGATGCGGCGGCGCTTCGGGGGCCGGCAGCCGTTGTGGGGGATCGGCGTGATGTCGGTGATGCTGCTGATCTTGATGCCGATGGCGTTGAGGGCACGCACGGCCGACTCACGGCCGGGGCCGGGACCCTTGATGCGCACTTCCAGATTCTTGACGCCGCATTCCTGCGCCGCCTTGCCGGCCGCTTCGGCCGCCACCTGGGCGGCGAAGGGCGTGCTCTTGCGCGAACCCTTGAAGCCGGCGCCGCCCGAGGTCGCCCACGACAGCGCGTTGCCCTGGCGGTCCGTGATGGTGATGATGGTGTTGTTGAACGAGGCGTGGATATGGGCGATGCCCTCCGCGACGTTCTTCTTGACCTTCTTCCGCGCCTTGGCGGTCTTGCTCGAGGTGTTGGCCATGGAATCGGTTCCTGGTTATTTCTTCGCCGCGGCAATGGCCTTGCGGGGCCCCTTGCGCGTGCGGGCGTTGGTGCGGGTGCGCTGGCCACGGACCGGCAGGCCCCGGCGGTGACGGACGCCCCGGTAGCAGCTCAGATCCATCAGGCGCTTGATGTTCATGGTCGTCTCGCGGCGCAGGTCGCCCTCGACCGTGAGTTTGCCGACCTCCTCCCGCAGGCGGTCCATGTCCGCGTCGGTGAGGTCCTTGATCTTCGAGGAGCGCTTGACGCCGGCGGCGTCGCAAATCTTCTGCGCCGAGGTGCGGCCGATGCCATAGATCGCCGTGAGGGCGATCTCGGCATGCTGGTGGTTCGGAATGTTGACGCCTGCGATACGGGCCATTTGCTTACCCTAAATGTCTGTCGCTGAAAACGGGAAACCGATAAGTATATCTGCTTCTATCTGCCTGATCAACCCTGACGCTGCTTGTGGCGGGGATCGGTGCAGATGATCCTCACCACGCCCTTGCGGCGGATGACCTTGCAGTTACGGCAGATGCGCTTGACGGAAGCGGTGACTTTCATGGTGCTCTCCGGTTGATTGCTCTGATGCTTACTTGGCGCGGAAGACGATGCGACCCTTGGTCAGGTCGTAGGGCGTGAGTTGGACGGTCACCTTGTCGCCGGGCAGGATGCGGATGTAGTGCATGCGCATCTTGCCCGAGATGTGGCCGAGGACCACGTGGTTGTTCTCCAGCTTGACCCGAAAGGTTGCGTTGGGAAGGTTCTCGACGACCTCACCCTGCATCTCGATGACGTCTTCCTTGGCCATTTTTCCTCTCTCCCCCGCCTCAGCGACCGGGGAATCCGCCTCCCTTGAAGTTGGCCTTCTTGAGCAGGCTTTCGTACTGGTGCGACATGATGTAGGCCTGTACCTGGGACATGAAGTCCATGGTCACCACCACGATGATCAGCAGGGACGTGCCACCGAAGTAGAAGGGGACGTTCCATTTCAGGATCAGGAATTCGGGCAGCAGGCAGACCAACGTCACGTAGGCGGCACCGACCAGCGTGAGGCGCATCAGGATCTTGTCGATGTAACGCGCGGTCTGGTCGCCGGGACGGATGCCGGGGACGAAAGCGCCGCTCTTCTTCAGGTTGTCCGCCGTCTCCTTGCTGTTGAAGACCAGGGCCGTGTAGAAGAAGCAGAAGAACACGATCGCCGTGGCATAGAGCATCACGTAGATCGGCTGTCCGGGCGACAGGGTGCTGGCAATGTCCTTCAGCCAGCGCATTCCCTCGCCGGATCCGAACCATCCCGCGACCGTGGCCGGGAACAGGATGATGCTGGAAGCGAAGATGGGCGGGATGACGCCCGACATGTTGAGCTTCAACGGGAGGTGGGAGCTCTGCCCGCCGTATATCTTGTTGCCCACCTGGCGCTTCGCGTAATTGACCAGGATCTTGCGTTGGCCGCGTTCGACGAAGACGACGAACCCGGTCACCAGCACCACGAGGGCGCAGATGAACAGCGCCGTGACCGGGTGCATTGCACCGGTGCGCACCAGTTCGAACAGGCCGCCCAGGGCATTCGGAAGTCCGGCGGCGATGCCGGCGAAGATGATGATCGAGATGCCGTTGCCCAGGCCCCGCTCGGTGATCTGCTCGCCCAGCCACATCAGGAACATGGTGCCCGTCACCAGGGTGGCGACGGTGGTGAAGCGGAACATGAAGCCGGGGTCGAGTACCAGGCCCGCCTGCGACTCGAGCGCGACGGCGATGCCAAGCCCCTGGAACAGAGCCAGGGCGACGGTGCCGTAGCGCGTGTACTGGGTGATCTTGCGGCGCCCGGCCTCGCCTTCCTTCTTCAACTGTTCGAGGGACGGCACCGCGATCGTCATCAACTGCATGATGATCGACGACGAGATGTAGGGCATGATGCCCAGCGCGAATATCGTGAATCGCGAAAGGGCGCCGCCGGAGAACAGGTTGAAGACGCCGAGAATGCCGCCCTGTTGCGACTGGAACAGCTCTGCCAGCCGCACCGGGTCGATGCCCGGCACCGGGATGTGCGCACCCACCCGGTAGACCACGAGGGCACCGAGCAGGAACCACAGCCGGCGCCACAGGTCGCCGAACTTCGCGGTCTTGCCGAGGGCTGCAGCTTGCGGATTGGCCAAACGCGTGCTCCGGGTACTGGGTGGTTCAGGCGGCCGCGATGTCGGCCACGGAACCGCCGGCAGCCTCGATGGCCGCCCGGGCACCCTTCGTCGCCCCGACGCCCTTCAGGCTCACCTTGCGGCTGATCTCGCCGGAAAGGATGACTTTCGCGGACAGGGCGTCGCCCGGCACCACGCCGGCCTGCTTGAGGACCAGGAGGTCGATTTCGTCCACCGGCAGCTTCTGGAGTTCGGACAGACGTACTTCGACATTGCGCGACGCGGTCAGGGAAACGAAACCGCGCTTCGGCAGGCGGCGCTGCAGCGGCATCTGACCGCCTTCGAAACCGACTTTGTGGAAGCCGCCCGCACGGGACTTCTGGCCCTTGTGACCGCGGCCGGCAGTCTTGCCGAGCCCGCTGCCGATGCCGCGGCCGACGCGCTTGGCGGCATGCTTGGCGCCCTTGCCGGGCTTCAGGTTGTTCAGTTCCATGTCATTCCTCGCACTTCAGGAGGTAGGCGACCTTGCGGATCATGCCGCGAACCGCCGGGGTATCCTCGACCTGCACCGTGTGATGCAGCCGGCGCAGGCCCAGTCCGCGCACGGTGGCGCGGTGATCCTGCTTGGTGCCGATGGTGCTCTTCACCAGCGTTACCTTGATCATCTTGTCGGCCATGGCTTACTCCAGGATTTCCTGAACGCTCTTTCCGCGCTTCGCGGCGATCTCGGCCGGCGTACTCATGGCCATGAGGCCGTTCAGCGTCGCGCGGACGACGTTATAGGGATTCGTGGAACCGATGGTCTTGGCGACGATGTCGGTCACGCCCATCACCTCGAACACGGCCCGCATCGGTCCGCCGGCAATCACGCCCGTACCGGCGGCGGCCGGCGACATCAGCACCGTCGTCGCGCCATGGCGGCCCGTCACCTGGTGATGCAGGGTGCCATCCTTGAGGCTGACCTTGTTCATCCTGCGGCGGGCCTCCTCCATCGCCTTCTGGACGGCAACCGGCACTTCGCGGGACTTGCCCTTGCCCATGCCGACGCCACCGTCCCCGTCGCCGACGACCGTCAGGGCGGCGAAGCCGAGGATGCGGCCACCCTTGACGACCTTGGTGACGCGATTGATGG
>DAOLKI010000184.1:0-5640 GCA_035331665.1 Rhodocyclaceae bacterium | reverse complement strand
CCATGGACCTGGCCTATTCGGCCCTGCGCGACTTCGGGCGCGGCGACTTCCTGCTCGCGCGCCTCGTCGAGCGGCCCCTCAAGGAGCGGGCCGTGCGGGCGCTGCTGCTGGTCGCGCTGGCCCGGCTGGAACACCGGCCGGAGGAGGCCCACACGATCGTGGATCAGGCGGTCGCGGCCGCCGCGACCCTGTCCGGCGGGAACCTGCGGGGTCTGGTCAATGGCGTCCTGCGCAACTTCGGGCGACGGCGGGATGCATTGCTGGCCGCCGCCGACGCCGACCCGGTGGCCCGCTGGCGCCATCCGGCCTGGTGGATCGACCGCATCCAGTCCGAATACCCGGCAGGCTGGGAATCGATCCTGGCCTCCGGCAACGGCCGCCCGCCGATGACGCTGCGCGTGAATCGGCGGCGCGCGGATCCGGAGGCCTTCCGGCAGGAACTTGCTGCGGCGGGCATGGCGGCCAGGCCCCTGGGCGGGGATGCCTTGCTGCTGCAACGGCCGGTGCCCGTGGACCGGCTGCCGGGATTCATGCAGGGACTCGTTTCCGTCCAGGACCAGGGCGCGCAAAGGGCGGCCGGGCTGCTGGGCCTGCGCGAGGGCCTGCGCGTGCTCGACGCCTGCGCCGCTCCCGGGGGCAAGACGGCGCATGTGCTCGAGACGGCCGACGTGGAACTCACCGCCCTGGAGATCGACGCCGAGCGGGCGCGACGCATCGTCGAGAACCTGGGCCGGCTCGGGCTGGCGGGCAAGGTCCTGGTGGCCGATGCGCGGCACCGCGAGGCCTGGTGGGACGGCCGTCCCTTCGACCGGATCCTGGCCGACGTGCCCTGTTCGGCCTCCGGCGTGGTGCGCCGCCATCCGGACATCAAGTGGCTGCGCCGGGAAACCGACCTCGCCGCGTTTTCGGTCCAGCAGGGCGAAATTCTGGACAGCCTGTGGCAGGTGCTGGCGCCGGGTGGCACAATGCTTTATTGCACCTGTTCGGTATTCGGGGAGGAGAACGCCGGAACGCTGAAGGCCTTCCTCGCCCGCCATCCGGACGCAAGGCGCCTGCCGACGGGGGGCGCGAACGAAGAATTCCAATTGCGGCCCGATGCGGAGCATGACGGTTTCCACTACGCCCTCCTGGGGAAGACGGCTTGAGCGTGCCCTCGTGGCACTGCTGCTCTGCCTCGCGGCGGCCACCCTCCATGCCGGAAGCATCGAACCGCTGCGCGCATCCCTGACGCCCGGCGAGGACGGCGGCGTGGTCCTCTCCGCCGAGTTCGCCATCGACCTCGGTCCGCGCCTGGAGGAGGCGGTCTCCCGGGGCGTGCCCATCTACTTCAACTTCGAATTCGACCTGAACCGGCGGCGCTGGTACTGGATCGACGAGCACGTGGCCGGCAGGGTGCAGGTCCATCGCCTTTCCTACAACGCCCTGACCCGGCAGTACCGGCTCTCCAGCGGCGCCCTGCACCAGAACTTCGCCACCCTCGCCGAAGCCCTGCAGTTGCTCGGCCGCATCAGTGCCATGCCGGTGGCCGAGAAGGGGGTCGTGAAGGCCGGCGAAACCTATTCCGCGGCGATCCGCCTCGGCGTGGACCAGACGCAGTTGCCCAAGCCCTTCCAGGTGGAATCCATCGCCAACCGGGACTGGCAGGTGGACGCGCGGACCCTGCGCTGGCAGTTCGTCGCCGGCGAGCCGAAATGAAGCCGAACGCCCTGTTCGCCGCCGCCGTGCTGGCCGTGACCGGCGCGATCCTGCTCTTCCTGCTCGCCTCCGCCTCGGCGAATACCCAGTTCTTCGCCCGCCATTACCCGTGGCTGCTGGGCGCCAACGCCGCCGTCGCCCTGGGGATCGTCGCCTGGGTCGCCCTGCGTCTGCGCCGCTTCTGGCGGGAACGCCGGGAAGGCGTATTCGGCTCCCACCTGAAGTCCCGGCTGCTGCTGATGCTGGCCCTGATGGCCGTCCTGCCGGGCGCGCTCGTGTATGGCGTCTCCCTGCAGTTTGCGGTACGTTCGATCGACTCCTGGTTCGACGTGCGGGTGGAAAGCGCCCTGGAAGGCGGCCTGAACCTGGGCCGCGAAGTGCTGGACAGCCAGCTCGCCGAACTGACGGCCAAAGGCAAGGCCATGGCCCTGGACCTGGCCACCGGCGACGGTGTCCGCCCGGCGCGCCTCAACCGCCTGCGCGAACAGGCCGGCGTCGCGACGGCCGCGGTGCTCGCCGGCGGCCAGGTGGTGGCCAGCAGTTCGGACGACCTGGACCGGCTGTTGCCGCCCCTGCCCAGCGCCACCCAGTTGCGCCAGGCGCGTCAGGCGCACGGCCTGTCCTGGGTCGAGGGAGACGCGGCCAACGGTCTCCTGCTCCGAGTGCTGGTACCACTGCTTCCCGCCGGTACGGTCCTTGAACTGGGCGTCGAAAACCGGGTCCTGCAACTGACCCAGCCCGTGCCCACCAAACTCTCGCGCAATGCCGCCAGCGTCGAGGCCGCCTTCCGCGATTACCAGGAACTTTCCCTCGCGCGCTACGGGCTCCGGCAGATCTATGCGCTCACCCTCACCCTGACATTGCTGGTCGCCCTTGCGGCGGCCATTGCCCTGGCCTTCTTCCTGGCCGAACGGCTGGCCCGTCCCCTGTTGATCCTCGACGAAGGCACCCGCGCCGTGGCGGCCGGCGACTTCTCGCCCAGGGCCGCGCTCTCCGGCGGCGACGAACTGGGTCTCCTGACCCAGTCGTTCAATCGCATGACCCGGCAATTGTCCGAGGCACGCGACGAGACCGAAAGGCACCGGGTGGAACTGGAAGCGGCGACGGCCTATCTGGAAAGCGTGCTGGCCAACCTGTCGGCCGGGGTGCTGGCCTTCGACGGGGATTTCCGGCTGAAGGCGGCCAACCGGGGCGCGCGGCAGATCCTCGGCGACGACCTCGCCGGCGCCGATGCCGGGCTGGACGCCTGGCCCGACCACGTGGCCCTCAAGGCGGCGATACGGGACGGATTCGCGACGGGAGCGGAATGGCAGCGGCAGATCGAGGAGAAGGGCAGCGTCGGCGCGCCCCAGGCCCTGCTGGTGCGCGGATCGACCCTTCCGGAGGGCGGCGGCGCCGGTTATGTCGTCGTATTCGACGACATCACGCAGCTCCTCTCGGCCCAGCGCCAGGCGGCCTGGGGCGAAGTGGCCCGACGCCTCGCCCACGAGATCAAGAACCCGCTGACCCCCATCCAGCTCTCCGCCGAGCGCCTGGAAATGAAGCTCGCCGACCGGGTCGATGGGCCCGGCAGGGAGGTGCTCGAGCGGTCCGTGCGCACCATCGTCGCCCAGGTGGAGGCCATGAAAAACATGGTCAACGACTTCCGCGACTACGCGCGCATGCCGCCGCCCGCGCTCGCGGCGGTGGACCTCGAGAGCCTCGCCCGCGAGGTCCTGGATCTCTATGCCGGCGCCGGCGACCGCATCGATTCGGACATTCCGGCCGGACTGCCGCCGGTGCTGGCCGATGCAAACCAGATGCGCCAGGTCCTGCACAACCTGATCAAGAACGCCGAGGAGGCGCTGGCCGAGCACCCGCCGCCGGACGGCAACCCGCCGCGCGTCACCGTCAGCCTGCGGCCGGAAGCCAAGCGGGTGGGCATCGTGGTCGCGGACAACGGGCCGGGGTTCCCGCCCGCCATCCTCTCCAAGGCCTTCGAGCCCTACGTGACGACGAAGGCGAAAGGGACGGGGCTGGGCCTGGCCATCGTCAAGAAGATCGTCGACGAACACCGCGGCGACATCCGGCTGGGCAACCGGGAGGGTGGCGGCGCGGAAGTGACGGTGCGGCTGCGGCTGGCGGCATGACATTGGAAGACTGGAAACGGACATGGCACAGATACTGGTGGTCGACGACGAGATAGGCATACGCGAGCTGCTCTCGGAGATCCTCACCGACGAGGGGCACGACGTGCGCCTGGCCGAGAACGCCGGAGCGGCACGCGCCGCCCGCGAGAAGGCCAGGCCCGACCTGGTCCTCCTCGACATCTGGATGCCCGACACGGACGGGATCACGCTGTTGAAGGAATGGGCGGCGGCGGGCCAGCTCAACATGCCCGTGGTCATGATGTCGGGGCATGCCACCATCGACACGGCCGTCGAGGCCACGCGCATCGGCGCCCTCGACTTCCTCGAGAAGCCCATCGGCATGCAGAAGCTCCTGGCGGCGGTCAAGAAGGCACTCGACCATGGCGGCAAGCCCGTCGCGCCCGGCCTTTCACTGGCCGCCTTCCCCCGGTCGGGGCGGTTGCGCGACCTCAAGAAGCGCCTGGAACAGGTGGCCGGCAAGAGCCGCATCCTGATGCTGCGCTCGCCGGCCGGCGGCATCGTCGAACTGGCGGCGCGCAGCCTGCAGGTGCCCGGCAAGGCCTGGCTCGACCTGGCGGAGAGCTCCCAGCCGCTCAGTCTGGACGCCATGCAGGCGGCCTCGGGCGGCGTCCTCTACTGCGAGGAATTGGGCCGCCTGAACCGGTTGCAGCAAAAGAACCTGGTCTTTGCGATCGACCGCCTGGAAAAGTACGGCCTGCGTCTGGTGGCCGCCACCCACCACAGCAATGCCGAACTGGGTGCCGCCGGCTGGGACGAGGCCGGTCTGGGCAGGCTGTTCGAAGTCTGGCTCGGCCTGCCGGCCCTGGCGGAACTCAAAGAGGAAATCCCCGACCTGGCGGCCCACCTGCTGGATCTGCTGGCCGACGCCGGCGAGGCCCCCTTGCGCCATCTCTCGACCGCGGCCCAGAACGCCCTGCGCCAGCACCCGTGGCCGGGGGGTTATGCGGAACTCAAGGCGGCGGTCCGGTCACTCGCGCTGGCCGCCCTCGGGGACGAGATCGAGGGCGAGGACGTGGAGCGCCTGCTCTCGCCGGCCGGGGAGGGTGAGGACGTGCCGGGAGGCTTCGATCCGGCCATGCTGGAGCTGCCGTTGCGGGAGGCGCGCGAGGCCTTCGAGCGCATCTATTTCGAATGGCACCTGCGGCACGACGGCGGAAACATGACCCGGATGGCGGAGCGGACGGGCCTGGAACGCACGCACCTGTACCGCAAGCTGAAGGACCTGGGGCTGCGCGCCGGGAAAGGGGAGGCATGAGGATCGTCATACTGGGGGCCGGACAGGTCGGCGCGAGCGTCGCCGAGGCCCTGGTCTCGGAGGCCAACGACATCACCCTGGTGGACCAGAACGGCGCCGAACTCGCCGCGCTGGCCGACCGACTGGATGTGCGTACGGTGACGGGCAACGCGGCCTACCCTTCGGTGCTCAGGAACGCCGGCACCGAGGACGCCGAGATGCTGGTGGCGGTGACCCAGTCCGACCAGACGAACCTGGTCGCGTGCAAGATCGCCCGCACCCTGTTCGGCGTGCCTACCCGGATCGCCCGGTTGCGCTCGGCCGATTTCCTGGAGAACGACGCCCTCCTGTCGGACGAGAACTTCGCGGTCAGCCATGCCATCTGCCCCGAACAGGACATCACCGACTACATCGGTCGCCTGATCACCTTCCCGGAGGCCCTGCAGGTGCTGGAGTTCGCCGGCGGCCGGGTGACCCTGGTCTGCGTCCGGGCCTACCAGGGCGGCCTGCTGGTGGACAAGCCGATCCGCACGATGCGGGATCACCTGCCCCAGGGAATCG
>DAOLKI010000183.1:0-5641 GCA_035331665.1 Rhodocyclaceae bacterium | reverse complement strand
GACCCGCTTGGCGCCGTTGTCCTTCAGGGCCTGGGCGGCCTTGCACAGGGTGCCGGCGGTGTCGACGATGTCGTCCATGATCACGCAGGTGCGCCCCTCCACCTCGCCGATGATGTTCATCACCTCGGAGACGTTGGCCTTGGGGCGCCGCTTGTCGATGATCGCGAGGTCGGATTCCAGGCGCTTGGCGATGGCCCGGGCGCGCACCACGCCGCCCACGTCGGGCGAGACCACCAGCAGGTCCGGGTGGCTCTGCCTCCAGATGTCGCCGAGCAGGATGGGCGCGGCATAGACGTTGTCCACCGGGATGTCGAAGAAGCCCTGGATCTGGTCCGCGTGCAGGTCCACGGTCAGGACCCGCTGGACGCCCACCGACTGCAGCATGTTGGCGATCACCTTGGCGGTGATCGCCACGCGGGCCGAGCGCGGCCGGCGGTCCTGGCGGGCGTAGCCGAAATAGGGGATGGCGGCGGTGATGCGGCCGGCGGAGGAGCGCTTCAGCGCGTCCACCAGCGTCATCAGTTCCATCAGGTTGTCGTTGGCCGGCGCGCTGGTCGATTGGAGGACGAAGACGTCCTTGCCGCGCACGTTCTCGAGCAGTTCGACGCTCACCTCGCCATCGGAAAAGCGTCCCACCGCCGCCCGTCCGAGGGAGATGGACAGGCGTTTGACCACGTCGGCCGCCAGTCTGGGATTGGCGTTGCCGGTGAAAACCATCAGGCTGTCGTAAGCCATAGCCGCCGGAAATGCGTCAATGAAAACGAAGCGGGCAGGCAAACGCCTGCCCGCAGAGAATATGGCTGGGGAGGAAGGATTCGAACCCTCGTATGCCGGAATCAAAATCCGGTGCCTTAACCAACTTGGCGACTCCCCAAGCTCGGGCCAGACCGGGGTGGCCGGGCGCCGAAAGGACCGGCATTGTCCGGGTTTACCCTTCCCGTGTCAATCCGGAGAGAGGATGGCGGTCCAGGCCGCGGGCGACGAAGGCCCGGGTCCCTGCCGGCAGGTCCGCCCGGGCCGCCTCGGCCGCCGGGGCGTCGGAAAACTCGGCGAAGCAGCAGGCGCCGGACCCGCTCATCCGCGCCGCCAGCCCGCGTTCGCGCAGTTCCGCCAGGATCCGGCCGACACCGGGAAACAGGCGGCAGGCCACGGGCTCCAGGTCGTTGCCGCCGAACCCGGGTCGCCAGTCGGCCGGCGCCACCGGCGGAGCATCCCGGCGCAGCATCGGGTCCCGGAAGATATCCGGCGTCGGCACGTGCACGTCCGGCGCGACGACCAGATACCAGGCCGGCGGCGCCGTCACGTCCGTGAAGCGTTCCCCGACCCCTTCGGCGAAGGCGGTGCGGCCGTGGATGAACACCGGTACGTCGGCGCCCAGTTCCAGCGCGAGGCACTGCAGGCGGGTGGAATCGAGGCCGCAGCCCCACAGCCGGTTCAGGGCGATCAGGGTCGTGGCCGCGTCGGAACTGCCGCCGCCCAGCCCGCCGCCCATGGGCAGGCGCTTCTCCAGGTCGATGGTGACGCCCGCCGACAGGCCGGCGGCCTCGCGCAGCCGGCGGGCCGCCCGGACGCACAGATGCCGGTCCGGATCGACGCCCGGCAGTGGCCGTCCGAGCGCGACCTCTCCGTCGCCGCGCGGCGAGAAACGCAGGCCGTCGCAGAAATCGACGAAGCGGAACACGGTCTGCAGCAGGTGGTAACCGTCAGCCCGCCGCCCGACGACGTGGAGGAAGAGGTTGAGCTTGGCCGGAGCCGGCCAGTCCCGCGACCAGTCGTCGGCACCCGTCATGGCGCGAGATCCCAGGAATCGACCTTGAGCCTGATCTCCAGGTCGTCGCGGCGGAACTCCATCAGCACCGGCAGGGCGCCGGGGACGTCCGCTTCGTAGTCCAGGTAGGCAATGAGCCATTCCCCGGCCCGGGCCGACAGCGGACGCCCGAGACGATCCACGGCCGTCGGCGCCACGTCGGCCAGCAGCCAGCGCGGCAGGCCCGCGAGAGGAAGGCGGAACCCGAAGATTTCCCCGGAGAGGGCCTCCCAGTCGGGCGCGTCGACGGTCCTCCGATCCGCGGTGACGAGGTGCGCCCCGGACCGGTCCCGGGTGAGTTCCGCGATTCCCTGGCCGAGGGGCGATGCGATGAGCAGGGTGTCCGCATCGCCGCCGTGCTGCCAGGAAACCCGGACGTGGTGCCGGTTCTCGCCCTGCCGGACGGCCAGCCGGCCTTCCAGGCGGAATGCCGTGGTGGCGGAGCGGTCGATGGGCCGTTCGCCCGTTTCCGGCGCAGGCAGCGTCGCGCAGCCCGCCAGCAGGGCGGCGGCGCACGCCCATGCAAGTCTCATGGCGCCGGCCTCAGGGACGGAAGCGCTTGATGGTGGCGGACAGCACTTCGTTGGTCGGATTGCTCTTCTGGGACTCGGCCCAGGTACGCAGCGCCTCGTCGCGCCGGCCGAGGGACCAGAGCACTTCCCCGAGGTGGGCGGCGATTTCCGGGTCCTGGCGCATGCCGAAGGCGCGGTTCAACACGTCCAGGGCACCCTGGCGGTCGCCGCGCCGGAACAGTACCCAGCCCTTGCTGTCCAGGATGAAGGGATCCTCGGGCATCAGGGTGAGAGCCTTCTCGATGAGCTGCTGCGCTTCGTCGAGGCGCAGGTTGCGGTCGGCGAAGGAGTAGCCCAGGGCGTTGTAGGCATGCGCATTGTCGGGGCGCAATTCGATCAGGCGGCGCAGGTTGCGTTCCAGCACGTCGTTGCGCCCGAGTTTTTCCGCATAGAGGGCCGCTTCGTAGAGCAGTTCCGGCTGGTCGGGCTGACCCGCCAGTTCCTGTTCGAGGATGCCGTAGGCCTCGGCGTGACGGCCGGCGTCGCGCAGCAGCTGCGCCTCGGCAATGACCGCCCGGACCTTCTCGTCGGGCTGTCCTGCGGCGTAATCCCTGAGCAACCGGCGGCCTTCCTCCAGCTTTCCCTGCTTGGCGAGGATGCCGGCCGCGCGAGCCCGGGCCGCCGGCAGTTGTTCGCCGCCCGCCACCGCGCCATACCAGGACAAGGCCTCGTCCCAACGTTTGCCTTCCTCGGCGATCTGGCCCAGGTAGAACCGGACCGGTTCCGGATCGGCGGGACCGAGTTCGAGGAGCCGCCTGAACTGTTTCTCCGCCTCCGGGAGGTCCCGCAACTGGAGGGACAGGACCCCGACGGCATAGACCACGTCGGCCTTGTCGCCGTGGTCCGCGAGCAGGCCCCGGAATTCCTGACGGGCCTCGTCGTAGCGCTTGTCCGCCACCAGCAGCCGCGCGTACGCTAGGCGCGCCTCGCGCGCCGCCGGGTTGCGCGCCAGGTAATCGCGGAGCAGCGCCAGGGCCTTGGGCGGATCGTCCGAGACGAGGCGAACCTTGTTGAGCACTGCGTGCTCCCAGTCCGGGCGCAGCGCCAGCGCCCGGTCGGCGGGTTCCTGCGCCGCCGCCAGGTCTCCCGCCGCCTGGGCCGCGACGCTGCGGGCGAAATGCGCCTCGGCGAGCCCAAGGTAGGGCTCGGTGACCTGGAACACGATCTGCTGGACGACCTTCTTGTCGGGATGCCGGGCGAGGGTCCTGTTCAGGAGCACCAGGGCGGCGCCCTTGTCCTGTTCCGCGGCCAGCATGCGGCCGAGTTGGCCGGCCAGATCCTCGGTGCGGTTGGCGGCGACGAGCAGCCCGGCCAGGGTCTGCCGGGCCTGCGTGGAATCGGGTTCGAGTTCCACCCACAGCTTGGCCGCTTCCAGGGCCGGGCCGAGTTGCCGGGAGAAGAACGCGACCTCCGCGGCGCGGCGCGCGATGCGGGGATCCCGGGTCGATTTCGCCAGGTCCAGATAGGCGGAACTGGACAGGGGGAGGTTGCCCCGGTGGCCGGCGATCTCGGCGAGCAGGAACTGATAAAGGATCTGCGGCGTGAGGTCCTGCTTGGGCAGGGGCCGGGCGGAAGGCGCGGCGCCCTCCTCGTCCGCCGGGGCGGACGACGCGGTGGTCGCGGAAATGACGCCTGCGAGGGCGACGAAGGCGACGCGCAGGGCGCGGGTCAGGCGGTCGGACATGGCAGAGGCAGGATGGGCAGGGCCGGCACGTCGATAGAATGGGGCCATGTTAGCAATTTCGCGAGCCGAGGGGCGCAAGCGCCGTGCCCGAACTCCCTGAAGTGGAGGTGACGCGCCTGGGCGTCGCGCCGGTCGTCACGGGGCGCCGGGCGAGCGGTGCCGCCTGCCGCGTGCCGGCGTTGCGCTATCCGCTGCCGGCGGACCTGGACCGGCGCCTGACCGGGCAGGTGGTGCGCGAAGTCCGCCGGCGCGGCAAATACCTGCTGTTCCATTTCGACGGCGGGCGCCTCCTCCTGCATCTGGGCATGTCCGGCAGCCTGCGGCTGTTGCCGGCGGGCACCCCGGCAGGAAAACACGATCATGTGGACCTCCTGTTCGAAGACGAGATCCTGCGTCTGACGGACCCGCGACGCTTCGGTTCCCTGCTCTGGCTGGATCCGGAGCCGGCGGGGCACCCGCTGCTCGACGTCCTGGGCATCGAGCCCCTGGGCGAGGCATTCACCGGCGACTGGCTGCATGCCGCCCTCGCCGGGCGCCGGGGGCCGGTCAAGCCGGCGATCATGGATTCCCATCTGGTGGTCGGGATCGGCAACATCTACGCGGCCGAGAGCCTGTTCCGGGCGGGTATCGACCCGCGGCGTGCGGCGGGCCGGATCTCGCGGGACCGCTGCGGCCGGCTGGCGGACGCCGTGCGCGGGATCCTCGCGGCCGCCATTTCGGCCGGCGGCAGCAGCCTGCGGGATTTCATCGGCAGCGATGGCGAGAAAGGCTATTTCCAGCAGACCTACTTCGTTTACGGCCGCGCGGGCGAGCCGTGCCGGGCCTGCGGGGACCCCATCCGCCAGGTGCGCCAGGCGGGCCGGACGACCTGCTTCTGCCCGCGCTGCCAGCGCTGACGGGGGAATCCGCTTGTGCTAGAGTCCCCGGTCGAACGCCGATGCGGACGACCGCCATGAGTCTGGTTCAACAGTTCAATGCCTACAGCCGCTGGCGCGGCGGACTGGGCAGTTCCATCGCCAGGCTGCGCCAATGGCTTTCGGAGAACGGCCTGGGCGATGCCCAGACCGACCTGCGGCTGCGCCAGATGCTCGAAAAGCTGCGCGAGGACCGGCTCGTGGTCGCCTTCGTGGCCGAGTTCTCCCGCGGCAAGTCCGAACTCATCAACGCGATCTTCTTCGCGGAATACGGCAGCCGCATCCTTCCGTCATCGGCCGGGCGGACCACCATGTGCCCCACCGAGCTGCTCTACGACCCGGCCGACGAACCGTCGATTTCCCTGCTGCCCATCGAAACCCGCGCCCGGGCCACCACGGTGGCCGACCTGAAGCGGACCCCGGAGGAATGGCGCCGGCAGCCTCTCGACACCAGTTCGGCCGAAGCCATGAGCGAGGCGATGCGGCGGGTGGGCGAACAGAAGTACGTGAGCGCCATCGCCGCCCAGGACCTCGGTTTCACCATCGACGTGGCCGGCGAGAGGGGGCTGCAGTTCGACGATCTGGGGCGGGTGCAGGTGCCCTGCTGGCGCCATGCCATCATCAACTTCCCCCATCCGCTCCTGGAACAGGGCCTGGTGATCCT
>DAOLKI010000182.1:0-5654 GCA_035331665.1 Rhodocyclaceae bacterium | reverse complement strand
TGATCCAGGGGCTTCACCAGGTAGTCGTGGGCGCCCTGGCGCATGCCCCAGATCTTGTCCGTCTCCTGGTTCTTGCTGGTGCACATGATGATCGGGATGTCCCGGGTCGCCTCGTCGCGGGTGAGGGTTCGGGTCGCCTGGTAGCCGTTCATCCCGGGCATCACCACGTCCATGAGGATCAGGTCCGGATGCTCCTGCTTGGCCAGCGCGATCCCCTGCTCGCCCGAATCGGCCGCCAGCACCTGGTAGCCGTTCTTGGCCAGCAGGTCGGTGAGCACGTGGCGTTCGGTGGGGGAGTCGTCCACGACGAGGATTTTCTGGATGGGCATGGCAGCGTTCCGGTCTTCAGCCTCCGCGCCGCGCCATGTGGGCCGCCACGGTCTTCAGGAGACTGTCCTTGGTGAAGGGTTTCGTGAGGTACTCGTCGGATCCGACCATGCGGCCGCGCGCCCGGTCGAACAGGCCGTCCTTCGACGAGAGCATGATCACCGGCGTCGAGGCGAAGCGGCTGTTCTTCTTGATGAGCGCGCAGGTCTGGTAGCCGTCCAGCCGGGGCATCATGATGTCGACGAATATGATGTCGGGCTGGTGGTCGGCGATCTTCGACAGGGCATCGAAGCCGTCCTCCGCGAGGACGACGGTGCATCCGGATTGCATGAGGAAGATTTCCGCACTCTTGCGGATGGTGTTCGAATCATCGATCACCATCACCTTTACGCCCGCAAGACTGGCCGAATCGGTCACCCCGGAGTCCCCCCGCTTATGACTTTTGCTACGTAATATACCCCAGAATCTATTGGGGACAATACCTTGCGTCCGTTACCTGAGGCGTTTTCGAGATCGCGCTCCGGTGCCCCCTGCTAGAGCGGGACCATCTCGAAATCCTCCTTCCGCGCGCCGCATTCCGGGCATGTCCAGTTGGGCGGCACATCCTCCCAGCGGGTTCCCGGCGCAATACCCTCGTCCGGCAGGCCGGCTTTCTCGTCATAAATGAAGCCGCAGATGAGGCACATCCAGGTGCGGGTGGCGAGGGCGCTGGCAACGGTCATGGCGGACGGTCTGGGATAGAATCCGGCGAATCTTACTTCGTCCCGCGCGCTTAGGGTGGCATCCAGGCGCAGCCCTCCCGACCCCATGGCCCAGGCCGAGCCCGTCCCGCCCATCGTCCTCAGTTTTGCGGCCTCCGATCCCACGGGCGGCGCCGGGATCCAGGCCGACATCCTGACCCTCGCGAGCCTCGGCTGCCATCCCCTTTCCGTCATCACCGCCGTCACCGTGCAGGACACGGTCGGCGTCGAGGGCGTCCTCGCCATCGACGCCGGATGGATCGCCGACCAGGCCCGCGCGGTCCTCGAGGACATGCCCGTGGCCGCCTTCAAGGTCGGCCTCACCGGCAGCGCCGAAGCCATCGCCGCGATCACGGAGATCGTGTCCGACTACCCCGACATTCCCCTCATCGTCGATCCGGTCCTCGCCTCCGGCCGCGGCGACAGCCTCGCCAATGACGAGATCATCGACGCCCTGGTGGAATTGCTGCTGCCCCAGACGACGCTCCTCACCCCGAACAGCCTCGAGGCGCGGCGGCTCGCGCAGGGCGAGGACGAGGATGCCGACGACATGCCCCTGGCCGATTGCGCGAAGCGGCTCATCGACGCGGGGTGCGCCCACGTCCTCGTCACCGGCACCCACGAGAACACGCCCCTGGTGGTGAACACGCTCTACGGTTCCCACGGTCCGATGCGCTCCGACCGCTGGGAACGCCTGCCCGGCAGCTACCACGGCTCCGGGTGCACGCTGGCCTCCGCCATCGCGGCCCACCTGGCCTGGGGGATGGAACTGCCGGAAGCCGTGCAGCAGGCCCAGGAGTTCACCTGGCGTGCCCTCGCCGGCGGGTTCCGGCCCGGAATGGGCCAGCACCTTCCGGACCGGTTCTTCTGGGCCCGGGACGAGGAAGGGGAGGACGGGGAGGACGGGGAGGACCCGGAGGGCGGGGAGGCATGACGGCGCCCTTGCGCGGGCTCTACGCGATCACCCCGGCGGACGACCTGCTGCCCCGCCTGTCGGCCCTGGTTTCCATGGCCCTGGAGGGCGGAGTCCGCCTGGTGCAGTACCGCAACAAGTTCGCCCCTGCGCCGCTGCGGCGTGCCCAGGCGGCGGAACTGGTGCGCATCTGCCGCGGCGCGGGCGCCCGCCTGATCGTGAACGACGACCTGGACCTCGCGCTGCAGGTGGGTGCCGACGGCGTCCACCTGGGGAAGGAGGACGGCGACCCGGTCGCCGCCCGCCGCATCCTGGGTCCGCACCGGCTCCTCGGCGTTTCCTGCTACGACAGCCTGGACCGGGCCGCGACGGCCGCCGCCGCGGGTGCCGACTACATCGCGGTCGGCAGCGTCTTCGCATCGGCCACCAAGCCGGAGGCGACCCGCGCCTCGCTGGCCGTCCTCGCCGAGGCCAAGCGCCGGTTCCGGTTGCCGGTGGCGGCGATCGGCGGCATCACCCTGCACAACGTGGGCCAGGTCCTCGCCGCGGGCGCCGACATGGTCGCGGTGATCACCGACCTCTTCGACACGATGGACATCCGCGGCCGCGCCGCGGCCTACGGCAGACTCTTCGAGGAATCCCAGTGAGCCAGAACGAAGCCCTCTTCCAGCGCGCGCAGCGCACGATCCCCGGCGGCGTGAATTCCCCCGTCCGCGCCTTCCGCTCCGTCGGCGGCACGCCCCGCTTCTTCACCCGCGGCGAAGGCGCCTGGGTCTGGGATGCCGACGGCAGGCGCTATATCGACTACGTGGGCTCCTGGGGGCCGCTGATCCTGGGCCACGCGGATCCGGACGTGGTGCGCGCCGTCCAGGAGGCCGCCGCGCGGGGCCTGTCCTTCGGTGCGCCGACGGAAGGCGAGATCGACCTGGCCGAACAGCTCGTCCGCCTGGTCCCGAGCATGGAGATGGTCCGCCTCGTGTCCTCGGGGACCGAGGCCACGATGAGCGCCATCCGGCTGGCGCGGGGCTTCACCGGCCGCGACGCCATCGTCAAGTTCGAGGGCTGCTACCACGGCCACGCGGACAGCCTCCTCGTCAAGGCGGGTTCCGGCGCCCTGACCTTCGGCAACCCGTCCTCCGGCGGCGTGCCCGACGACTTCGCGCGGCATACGCTGGTGCTCGACTACAACGACGCCCAGCAGCTCGCCGACACCTTCGCCGCCCACGGCGCGCGCATCGCCTGCGTGATCGTCGAGCCGGTGGCCGGCAACATGAACCTGATCGCCCCGAAGCCCGAGTTCCTGGCCGCCCTGCGGGACCTGTGCACGCAGCACGGCGCCGTGCTCATCTTCGACGAAGTGATGACCGGCTTCCGGGTCGGGCCCGGGTCGGCCCAGGGCCTGTTCGGCATCCGCCCGGACCTCTCCACCTTCGGCAAGGTGATCGGCGGCGGCATGCCGCTGGGTGCCTTCGGCGGCCGGCGCGACATCATGGAGAAGATCGCCCCCCTGGGGCCCGTGTACCAGGCGGGCACCCTTTCGGGCAATCCGCTGTCGGTCGCCGCGGGCCTGGTCACGCTGCGCAAGATCCAGGCCCCCGGCTTCTTCGAAGCCCTGGCGGCGAAGACCCGCCGCCTCGTGGACGGCCTGACGGCAGCGGCGCGGGCCCGCGGCGTGGCCTTTTCCGCCCAATCCGTCGGCGGCATGTTCGGCGTCTATTTTTCCGCCGCCGCGCCCGCCTCCTATGCGGAAGTCATGAAGTGCGACAAGGAGGCGTTCAACCGCTTCTTCCACGCGATGCTGGAAAAGGGCGTCTATCTCGCGCCGTCCGCCTTCGAGGCCGGCTTCGTTTCGGCGGCCCATTCGGACGCCGACATCGCCGCCACCGTGGCCGCCGCCGAGGCCTGCCTGGGCCGGGGATGAGCCCTTTGCCGGCCGGCGGGGCCTGGCTGGTGCTCCTGCTGGCCGGGCTGTGCGAGGTGGGCTGGGCGGTGGGGCTCAAGTTCACCGACGGGTTCTCCCGGCTGCTGCCCAGCGTCCTCACGGTCGCCCTGATGGCGGCTTCGGTGCTGCTCCTCGCCTGGTCGTTGAAGACCCTGCCCGTGGGCACCGCCTATGCGGTGTGGACCGGCATCGGCGCGGTCGGGACGGCGCTCCTCGGCATCTGGCTGTTCGGCGAATCCCGGGAGGTGCTGCGCCTGGTCTGCATCGGCCTCATCGTGGCCGGCATCCTGGGGCTCAAGCTGGTCACCCGCCCCTGACCCCGCTCAAAGCAGGAAGAGCGTCGCCAGCCCGAGGAAGATGAAGAACCCGCCGGAGTCGGTGACGGCGGTGATCATCACGGACGATCCCATGGCCGGGTCGCGGCCCAGCTTCTGCAGCGTCATGGGAATGGCCACGCCCACCGTGGCGGCCACCAGCAGGTTCAGGGTCATGGCGGCCGTCATCACCATCCCGAGCCGGAAGTCCCGGTAGAGCCACCAGGCGATCAGTCCCAGCAGGCCGCCCCAGAGCAGCCCGTTCACCACGGCGACGGCGGCCTCCTTGCGGTACAGGCGGCGTTCCGAGTCGGTGCCCACCTGACCGAGCGCGATGGCGCGCACGATCATGGTGATCGTCTGGTTCCCCGAGTTGCCCCCGATGCCGGCCACGATGGGCATCAGGGCCGCCAGCGCCACCAGCTTCTCGATGGACCCCTCGAAGGCGCCGATGACGCGGGAGGCGATGAAGGCCGTGACCAGGTTGATGGCCAGCCACTGCCAGCGGTTCTTCACCGAATCCCAGACCGAGGCGAAGATGTCCTCCTCCTCCTTCAGGCCGGCCTGGGCCAGCTGCTCGGCTTCCGCCTCCTCGCGGATGTAGTCGAGGACCGCGTTGACGGTCACCCGACCGACCAGCTTGCCCTGGCCGTCCACCACCGGCGCCGACACCAGGTCGTAGCGCTCGAAGGCCTGCGCCGCGTGATCCGCGTCGTCCTCGGGCTGCAGGCTCAGGGCGTCGGTCTGCATCAGCGTCGCCACCTCGATCTCCGGGTCGTTCACCAGGAGCACGTCCAGGGGCAGGACGCCGCGCAGGCGTTCGTCCCGGTCCACCACGAGGAGCTGGTCGGTCTGGTCGGGCAGTTCGTCGAAGCGGCGCAGGTAGCGCAGCACCACTTCCAGGGTCACGTCCTCGCGCACCGAGACCAGGTCGAAATCCATCAGGGCGCCCACCGAGCCCTCCGGGTAGGACATGGCGGCGCGCAGCTGCTCCCGCTCCTCGGAGTCCAGGGAGCGGAACACGTCGTCGATGACCTCGGAAGGCAGGTCCGGAGCCAGGTCCGCCAGTTCGTCCGCGTCGAGCTGCTCGGCCGCCGCCACCAGCTCGGCCGGCTCCATGGTCTCGATCAGGGATTCCCGGACCGCGTCGGAGACTTCGAGCAGGATCTCGCCGTCCCGGTCCGCCTTGACCAGGTCCCAGACCAGGAGGCGTTCGTCGAGGGGGAGGGCCTCCAGGATGTAGGCGATGTCGGCCGGGTGCAGTTCCTCGAGCTTCTTCTGCAGTTCCACCAGGTGCTGCTTGTGCACCAGTTCCTCGACCAGCTCGTGCCTGGGCATGTCCTGGCGATGCACCAGGTTCTCCACCAGCTTGTGCCGCGACAGGACCTGCTGCACCTCCTTCAGGTGCTGCATCAGCT
>DAOLKI010000181.1:0-5669 GCA_035331665.1 Rhodocyclaceae bacterium | reverse complement strand
CTTGCCCTGCTCCTTGGCCCGGTACATGGCCTGATCGGCATGGCGCAAAAGGGTGTCCGCGTCGGGATCGTCGGGTGGACACAGCGTGACGCCTATGCTCGCCGACACCGATACCGCCTCGCCTTCGATGTCCACCGGCAACGTCACGACCGCCCTTACCCGGCCGAGGATCTGGTTGCAGTCCTCCGGTCTCGACAGGTCCGACAACAGCAGGACGAATTCGTCCCCCCCGAGTCGCGCCAGGGTGTCGTTGGCCCGCAACTGGCCCTGCAGGCGATGGCTCATTTCGACGAGCAGTGCGTCGCCGGCGCCGTGTCCCAGCCGGTCATTGACCGGCTTGAATCCGTCCAGATCGAGATAGCAGACGGCCAGCAGGTGTCCTCCCCCGTCGGCGCGGGCGATCGCCTGGCGCAGGCGATCGTCGAGCAGCCGACGGTTCGGCACGCCGGTCAGGGCGTCATAGTGGGCGATGCGATCCAATTCGGCCTCGTGCCGCTTGAGCACGCTGATGTCCGAGAAGACGCCGATGTAATGACGCGGGGAGCCGGCATCGCCGAGGATCGCCGACACCGCGAGCATCTCGGGATAGACCTCGCCGTTCCGGCGCCGATTCCAGATCTCGCCCCGCCAGAAGCCCTTCTGCTTCAGCGAATCCCACATCGCCTCGTAGAAACGCTGCCCGTGGCGCCCCGACGCGAGCATCCTGGGATCCTGCCCGAGGGCATCGGCGCGGGTGTACCCGGTGATGCGCGTGAAGGCCGGATTCACGTCGGTGATGCGGTTGTCCGCGTCGGTGATGACGATTCCCTCGTAACTGCTGGCGAACACGCTGGCCGCGAGCAACAACTGGGCCTCCGACTCCTTGCGCTGGGAGACGTCACGCACCGCGGCCAGCAGGCAGGGACGTCGCCCGATCCGGGCAAGCCGCAGGCTGACTTCCACCCAGAACAGTCGGCCGTCCCTGGCCCTCGCACGCCATTCGAAGATCTGCGCTTCGCCCTTGCGGGCCTTGTCGATGATGTCGGATGCCCGCTCGGGCGAGTAGGCCGGGTCCGGGGCGCTCAGGTCGGCGATCGTGCAGCGCAGCGCTTCGTCGCGGGTATGGCCATACATCTCGCTCATTCGGCGATTCACCTCGAAGATCCGACCCGTCTCCGCATCGTGGATGAATATGGCGTCACTGACCGAATCGAAGATCTGGCGCAGCCGGTTCTCGCTGTCCTCCAGATCCGAGACGGCCTGCTGGCGACGCATCCAGGCGGCATGAACGAGGGAGGCGAAGACGAGGGTCGCGAGAATCAACAGGCCGGCCAGGATCCCGATGTGCCTCGATTCGGCCTTCCATTCGGCCAGGAAGTCCTCGTCGGCCAGGCCGACGACCATGTACAGCGGATAATCTCCGACCTGACGGAACTGATAGAGCCGCGTGATGCCGTCGATCCCCGAGACGGCATGGTAGCTGGCCGATCGATTGCCGGAATTCAGCAACTCGCGCAACTGCGGCGACGGCGTGGTCGCGCCGGTCATGGCCCCCGACGGATCCTGGCGGCTGTAGCGGGCGATCAGCGTCGTCCGGTCCCAGAGGCCGCAGTTGCCCTGCGGCCCCAGATTCAGCTTCGCGAACGTGGCGATGAACTGTTCGATGGCCACCGAGGCGTGGACATTGCCCGCGAAGCTGCCGTCCGGGTTCCGGTACCGGCGCGCCAGCGTGATGACCGGTTTCTTGGCGACCCGGCCCATCACGGGCTTGGAAATGACCAGACCCGCGCTCGGGTCCTCCTTGAGCCGGATGAAATGCGGGCGGTCGGAGATGTCGGCCCGCAGGGAGCCGGCGTTGCTCACGGCGTGCCGTACGATGCCACTGGAATCCACCACGCGCAATCCCAACGCCTCGGGAATCCGCCGATCATGGCGGCGGAGGATCGCGTCGATGGCGGTCGATTCGAGACCGCCGCGCGCCTTTCCGGCTTCCAGTTCGTCGATCACGGCCAGCAGCGTCAGGTCTATCCGTCCGATGAATCCCGACATTCCCTCTTCGAGAATCCGCGCGTAGTTCTCGGTAAGGGCCTGGGCCTGCTCGATCGCGTGGCGCCGGTTCTCGTTGATCACCAGCCCGACCATGGCGACCACGGCCAGGTCCGCCAACAGCGTGGCGAGCCACAACCAGCGTCCGAATGCCCCGCGGCGTGGCGGTTCGGCCGCAGGCGGCTCGGGTGGCGTCACGGCCGCTGTCTTCGCCCGGACGCCGGGACCGTCCGGTGGAACGTCATCGCTACCGCTCCGGGCGGCGGGGTCGCCAGGATCTGCTTCCGGATGCGCCCCATCACGTGCATCTCGCATGCCCGGCAGTCGAAGACGAGGGTCAGCCGGTCGCTGCCGTTTACCAGGGTCATGGGCTCGGCGCGCACCTGGCCCTGGACCCCGGCCACTCCCTTGGCCTGCTTCGGACAGAGGCTGAACGAATAGCGCAGGCAGTGTTTCGTGACCATCAGGGAAACCTCGTCCGGCTCGCGATGTGCTTCATAGGCTTCCGCGATGAGCCGGACGCCATGGCGCGCGTAGAAGGTCCGGGCGGCATGGTTGTAGACGTTGGCGAGGTAACTCAAGACCTCTTCCGGATAGGGTGTCGGCGGCGTCGTTTCGGGCCGGCGCTGCAGGCGCGCGTGCGCTGCCAGGCGGGCCGCGACCAGGGCATCGGTCGCCTCGCGGCGCAGGCGATTGACGAGGGACGCGGGCACGAAGCGCGGCGCCGCCGAATCGATGGCGATCGATCCGACGGCGAAGTCGGTACCCCCGAATCGGTCCAGGTGCCCGCGCAGGGCTTGCGCAGCGCCTTCGGGTGTCCTGGCGTCCTCGTGGGGCGCATCCGCCGATGCCTCGGCGGCGATGCCGTCCTCGTCCGCGAGGCGCAGGCGATAGCCGGTGGGGGTCTCGGCAAATTCGACGTGGAGCGCGATGCGCCTTTCGGCGGATTTGTGCAACAAGGCCTGTTCCCAGGCATGGTCCCGGTTGCGGTTGATTGGCAGGCCCGGCTTGAGTCCCGGCAGGGCCGACAGGGGCTCGTGGGGCCGGATTCGCCAGTTCCCGCCCGCCGTCTCCGCGGCGGGGGCGATGCGTTCCACGCGGTTGGCCTGGGCGCCGACGGTCTGCCGCTTGTGCAGCCAGTTGAGCCCGTCCCCGTTGGCCATGGTCTGTTCCGTCGACACCTCAAACCAGTCGGGCCCGACGCGGGTCACGGTACCCAGCGGGACACCGACGAAGCTGGGGGCATCGAAGGCGCCGATGTCGGCCCGACGGCCCTGGCTGAAGTAGTCGGTGGCACCCCGGTGGAAGGTCTTGTCCGGGTCCGGCGTGAAGTAGAGCGTGGTGTGCCCGCTCGACGCCCGGCGCAGGTCCGGCCGGCCCTCGACGAGGCCGTCGATGAGCCTCCGATAATGCCCTGTGATGTTCTTGACGTAGGGCGCTTCCTTGTAGCGGCCCTCGATCTTGAAGCTGGCGATTCCCGCGTCCACCAGGGCGGCCAGATGGGCGCTCTGGTTGTTGTCCTTCAGGGACAGCAGGTGCTTGTCGAAGGCGACGACCCGCCCCTGGGCATCCTCCAGCGTGTAGGGCAGGCGGCAGGCCTGGGAACAGTCGCCCCGATTGGCGCTGCGGCCCGTCTGGGCATGGCTGATGTAGCACTGGCCCGAGAACGCCACGCACAGCGCCCCATGGACGAAATGCTCGATGACCGCGTCCGCCGGCACCATAGCCCGGACCGCGGCAATCTCCTCGAGCGTGAGTTCGCGCGCCAGGACCAGCTGCGAGAATCCGGCGTCGGCGAGGAAGCGGGCCTTCTCCGGCGTCCGGATATCGCACTGGGTGGAGGCATGCAGGTCGATGGGCGGCAGGTCGAGTTCGAGCAGTCCCATGTCCTGGATGATCAGGGCATCCACCCCGGCATCCCAGCACTGGCGGACGAGGGTCCGGGCGGGCTCCAGTTCGTCGTCGTGCAGGATGGTATTGAGGGTGACGTAGATCCGGGCATGGAATCGATGCGCGAATTCCACGAGGCGGGCGATCTCCGTCATGGCATTCCCGGCAGCGTGCCGGGCGCCGAACGCCGGGCCGCCTATATAGACGGCATCGGCCCCGTGCAGGACGGCCTCGCGGCCAATGGCGGCGGTCTTCGCCGGAGCCAGGAGCTCCAAAGGGGTGGCGCGCGGGTTCATGGGGCGCGGCGGACTATAAACCATCGACGCAGCACTGCGGAAATCCGATTGCCGGTCCCGCCTCCGCACCACCCGCTGGCCCAGTCCCGCCCGGCAGGCACCAAATTGGTTCCCGCCGGGTGTCGAGCCAGGCGGGGCCAAATGGGGAGTTATCGGCGGAACAGACACTTGCAATCTTGCGGCAATACGGCATGACTCTTGCGAGCCGTGCCTCATCCCTCGGCGACCCCTGTGCAGCCATGACCGCAGTCACGACCAAAGATCCGGCCGCCAGGCTGGCGACCTCGCCGCCGGACGGGACCCGGCGGATCATCGACGGCGTCGAGCGCGTCCATCATGGCGGCTACTGGATACGCACGTATGCGGTACCGCCCAACCGTCTGGTGGCCAAGAAGCAGCTGCTGGAGGCCCTGACCAGACGCCTCTTCAAGCATACGGAACACGGTCTCAACATCCCCGGACATCGCCTCGCCGAAGCCCGCCTGGCCTTGGAAAAGGAGAGCGATCCCGCCCGCCGGCGGGTCAAGGGCGCCATGCTCGCCGGCGCGCTGTTCAATCGGGCGGCCGACATCTTCCGCCACCTGGTGGACATGCAGACCGACGGCGTGGAGATCGCCACCGACAACGAACTCATGCGCGAATGCGGGCAGATCCTCCTGGAGGCGATGGCCCTGGGCCAGACCGTGCTCCACCGCAGCGGCGAGGAAGGCATCGACGAATTGTGGGGCGAACCGTTCCGGGCCTTTTCGATTCCCCTGGAGGATTTCTACGAGAGCCGTTATGTGAAGATCTCGCTCGCGATGCGTGATGTGGATCGCATCGGCAGCGCGATCATTGCCAATCTCGGGAGGGTTTCCCATTTCCGGGGCATTGAGGCGAGCGTGCAGGAATTCACGCGCCGCGCCAGGGCGAAGACCGAAACCCTCTGGGCCGACCCGGATATCTTCGACGTGTGGACGAACCTGGTGACCGCCGGGGAGCGTTTGGTGCAGCATCGGCACGTGGGGCCGAAGCATGCCGCGGCGGAATCCTTCGGCGCACCGCACAATCTGGAAGATGGGTTGCAACTGCTTCGCAGCGGGCGCGATCTGGCCGTATATATCGTTCGGGCCAGGACGTCGATGCCCAAGAGCACACGGGAGTTCGTCGAACGCTGCGAATCCTACCTGGCCACCGGCCGGGTGCCCGGCGCCGGCTTCCCGACGGCGTACTGATCGTCCGGGGCGTTCCGGCCGGACATGCGGGGGTCGGCGCCGGCGCCACGCGCGGGGCTGATCGGCCGCGCATCGGGTATGCTGGACCGTCCTGTCCCCGCGAAGCGGACGTCCGACCCATGCCCACGCCCGATCTGTCCGCCATTGCCCGCTGGCCCAATGTTCCCGCCTGTTACGGATGGCTGTCCCTGGACCGGCGGGGCATGGGTCAGCGGGCAATGGCGGACAGATCGGGCGTGGGCAT
>DAOLKI010000180.1:0-5670 GCA_035331665.1 Rhodocyclaceae bacterium | reverse complement strand
GGCGATTTCGCCCAGATCGACACCCTGCTCGTCGAGCCTTCGGCGATGCAGGCAAAAGTCATCGCCAAGGCCTGCGGCAGCCTGGGCATCGTGCGGGTGCGCACGGCGGGCAGCGCCGCCGCCGCCCTCGAGGCCATGGCGCAGAGCCGGCCGGACCTGGTGATCAGCGCCCTCTACCTGCCCGACATGACGGGCACGGAACTGGTCGCCGCCATGCGGTGCAGGCGCGACCTGGAGGCCGTGGCCTTCATCCTCGTCTCCAGCGAAACCCGCCCCCAGGCCCTGGAACCCGTGCGCCAGGCCGGCGTCTGCGGCATCCTGCCCAAGCCCTTCGATGCGGAGCAGTTGCGCCGGGCGCTGACCGCCACGCTGGACGTGATGCCGGACCAGGGCCAAGGCGGATTCGATGCCGAGTCCCTGCGCGTGCTGCTGGTGGACGACAGCCCGAGTGCCCGCAAATTCATGCGCCGGGTCCTGGAGAACCTGGGCGTGGGCCACTTCGTCGAGGCCTCCGACGGCAGCGAGGCCGTCGCGGTGCTCGCCGAGACCATGGTGGACCTGGTGGTCACCGACTACAACATGCCGGAGATGGACGGCAAGGCCCTGGTGGACCACATCCGCCAGAAGAGCTGGCAGCGCTCCGTGCCCATCCTGATGGTCACCAGCGAATCGGACGTGGGCCGCCTCGCCGCGGTCGAGGAGGCCGGCGTCTCCGGCATCTGCGACAAGCCCTTCGAGCCCGACGTCGTGCGCCGCCTGCTCGGCCGGATGCTGAACGGGTAGGCCATCGGTGCTGCGCCTCGAACTCGAGCGCTTCTTCGCCGCGCTGCGCTTCTTCACGCGCCTGCCGGTCCCCGCCTGGGTGGGCCATTCCCAGGCCCAGCTGGACAGCGCGGCCCGCTACTTCCCCCTCGTCGGCATCCTCGTGGGGATCATCGGCGCCGTGGCCACCGAGGCGGCGCTCCTCGTGCTGCCCCTGTCCCTCGCGGTGCTGGTCGGCATGGCCGCCACGCTGCTCGCCACCGGAGCCTTCCACGAGGACGGCTTCGCCGACGCCTGCGACGGCTTCGGCGGCGGCTGGGAGAAGGCCCAGGTCCTGGCCATCATGAAGGATTCGCGCATCGGCAGCTACGGCGCCATCGGCATCGGCCTGATGCTGCTCGCCAAGTGGAACGCCCTGGTCGAGATCGCCGGCGCCTTCGAGCCTTCCTATCTCGCGGCGGCCATCATTGCCGCCCATGCCGCTTCCAGGCTCGCTTCCACCGCGCTGATCTATGCGCTCGAATATGTCCGCGAAAACGACGGGTGGTGTCCCCCCACCCCCCGACCCCCGCCCCAGGGCGGGGGTGACGGAAGTTCGCCGGCTGCGCCGGCTCCGCGGACCACGCCCGATTTCCCCTTGGGGCGGCCCGGCGGGGAAATCATGGCCAAGTCCAAGCCCCTCGCCCGCAAACTCACCCCCGGCGAAATGGCCGTCGCCGCCCTGTTCGGCATCGCGCCTTCCCTGTTCCTGCCCTGGCCGGAATCCCTGTTGGCCGTCACCGGCGCCGCCATGGCTGCCTGGCTGGGCGGCCTCTACTTCGTTCGGCGCATCGGCGGTTACACGGGCGATTGCCTGGGGGCCGCGCAGCAGGCGGCCGAACTGCTCTTCTATGCGGCCCTCCTCGTTCAATTCGACTGAGCCCCGCCGCCGGGCCGCCCCAAGGCGGGGCAAGCCAGGAATGGGGAGCCGCGCGTGCGCGGCGAACGGGCGTCACCCCCTTCCGCGGGGAAGGGGGCTGGGGGGATGGTCGTGCCCCCGCCGCCGGGCCGGACCGGGACGAGCCATTCTGCAACCCACCTTTCAACCACCAAGACACAAAGGGCACCAAGTTGCACCAAGGACAGCCACATCCGGGTCGCCTGGGCTTTGCCGAACGGGGGCATCCGGTTCGTCGCCGCCTTCCTCGGTGTCCCTTTGTGTACTTGGCGCCTTGGTGGTGCGGCACTCGGGGTCGCCCCGATGGCGCCGCGCCACAGTGTCGGTCGCGTGTCACCGCTATCAGCGGGGGCCGGAGGCGAGGGCAGCGGGGTGAGACTCTTTCTCGTGCGCCACCCCCGGCCCGACGTCCCCGACGGGACCTGCTACGGACGTACCGACCTGGGCCTCGCGGAGGATCCGGCCGCGTGCGCGGGCCGGCTGCGTAGCCTGCTGCCCGCGCAGTTGCCCGTCTGGTCCAGTCCCCTGACCCGCTGCCTGCGCCTCGCCCAGGCATTGCATCCGGCGCCGCGCATCGATCCGCGCCTGGTGGAGGCGGATTTCGGCGCCTGGGAGATGAGTTCCTGGAAGGCCATCGGCCGCCAGGCCATCGACGGCTGGGCCGCCGACCCGC
Source organism: Rhodocyclaceae bacterium (assembly GCA_035331665.1). Lineage (GTDB taxonomy): Bacteria > Pseudomonadota > Gammaproteobacteria > Burkholderiales > Rhodocyclaceae > JAEUNJ01. The sequence goes on along the minus strand of DAOLKI010000180.1, from coordinate 3,298 downwards.
TGCACTTCGCGGCCCACGGCGGCGAGAGCGTCGCCGAGTTGCACGCCAGGGTCACCGCCTTCCTCGCTGACCTGGAGGAAGACGCGGTCCTCGTCGCCCATGCGGGGGTCATGAAGGTGGCCGTGGGCGGCCTGCTCGGCCTGCCGCCCCGGGAGTGGCTGGGCCTGCAGTTCGAGTTCGGCACCGCCACCGCCCTCGAAGGCCCGGCGCCCGGCGGCTTCCGGCTGCTCTGGCAGAATAGGAACTCCCAACAGAATGAACGCGCAGGCGTGCTGCATTCTGTCAGGGGTTCCAGGACCGATGACTGAATTCGATCCGCGCCGGGTGCGCCGGGCGCTCGTCACCAAGCTGCGCCACCACGGCGACGTGCTGCTCGCCTCGCCCGTATTCACCGTCCTGAAACGCGCCGCGCCGGAGGCGGAGATCGATGCCCTGGTCTATGCGGACACCGCGCCCATGCTTGCCGGGCACCCGGCCCTCGCCCGCCTGCACCTGGTGGACCGGCAATGGAAGCGGCAAGGCGCCGCCGCCCAGGCCGCCGCCGAATGGGGCTTGCTGTCGGCGCTGCGCGAGCGCCGCTACGACCTGGTCGTGCACCTGACCGAGCATCCCCGGGGTGCCTGGCTCGCCCGCCTGACCGGAGCCGCCCACGCCGTGTCCGTCCACCGGGACGGCCGCTTCTGGCGGGGCAGCTTCAGCCACCTGTACCGGCTCGTCCCGCGCCGCCACACGGTCGAGCGCAATCTCGACGCCCTGCGCCGCCTGGGCATCCCGGTACGCGAAGAGGACAAGCCGCTGGTCCTCGTCCCGGGCGCCCAGGCCGAAGCCGTCGTGGATACGCTGCTGGCCGCCCGGAACCTGGCCGGCCGGCCCTTCGTGCACCTGCATCCGGCCTCCCGATGGCTGTTCAAGTGCTGGCCGGCGGAGAAGGTCGGGGCCCTGGCGGATCGCCTGGCCTCGCGCGGACTTCCCGTCGTGCTGACGGCCGCGCCCGACCCCCGCGAGCTTGCCATCGTGGAAGCCGTCGTCGCGGCCGCCAACGCACCGGTCATCGACCTCGCCGGGCAGCTCGGCCTGAAGGAACTGGCCGCCCTCACCGCCCGGGCGAGGCTGTTCGTCGGTGTCGATTCGGCGCCGATGCACATCGCCGCCGCGGCGGGTACGCCCGTCGTGGCGCTGTTCGGACCCTCGGGGGAGAGCGAATGGGGACCGTGGCGGGTGCCCAGCCGCGTGGTCGTCTCCCCGGACCACCCGTGCCGGCCCTGCGGCCAGGACGGGTGCGCCGGCAGCAAGGTCAGCGACTGCCTGACCGCGCTCGCCGTGGACCGGGTGTATGCCGCCTGCGGGGAACTGCTCGACTGAACCCAGATGCCTGACCACCAAGGCACCAAGGACACCAGGTTGCACCGGGATAGGCACGGGCAGGGTGGAATCCAGGCGGCCGGAAGGCTCCGCCGGCACGAGCAGTCGACCGCCGGTTCCGGCATGTCGGACCTTTTTCGCACCTCCCTGCGCCCCCGCGCCCCTGCGCCAAGGCTTTTCACGACTGCAGGTTTCCCGGTGCCCCCCGGTGCTCCCGCTGTCCTGGTGGTTCCCTTTGGAGCGTCCCCTTGAAGCTCGCCGTCGTGCGCCAGAAATACACTCCCTTCGGCGGCGCCGAGCGCTTCGTCGAGCGGGCGCTGAACGCGCTGCGCCAGGAGGGTGCCCAGGTGACGCTGCTCTGCCGCAGCTGGGAGGGTGCCGAGCCGGCCGGCTTCCCGGTGGAGATCTGCGATCCGCCCTGGCCCCGCTGGATGGGGCGGCTCGCCCGGGACCGCAGCTTCGCCGAGGGCATCGGCGCCGTCATCGCCTCGGGCCGCTTCGACCTCGTCCAGTCCCACGAGCGCATCCCCGGCTGCCACGTCTTCCGGGCCGGCGACGGCGTCCATGCCACCTGGCTGGAGATCCGCGACCGGGCGCGCGGGCGGCTGTCCTCGCTGTCGACGCGCCTGTCCCCGTGGCACCGCTGGGTGATGGAGGCCGAGGCGGCCATGTTCGCGCATCCGAACCTGCGTGCCGTGATCTGCAACTCCGACATGGTGCGCCAGGACATCGCCCGGCGCTTCGGGGTCGCCCCGGCGAAGCTGCGCCTGGTGCGCAACGGCGTGGACCTGGAACGCTTCCACCCGCGGCTGCGCGGCGAACACCGGCCGGCGACGCTGGCCGGGCTGGGCATCCCGGAGAATGCGACCGTCATTCTCTGCGTGGGTTCCGGCTTCGAACGCAAGGGCGTGCCCTTCCTGCTGCGTGCCCTGGCGGCCATGGAGGACCGGGCGCCGCAACTGCTCGTGGTCGGCAAGGACCGCTGGCAGAGGTCGATGGAGAAGCTGGCCGCCAGGCTCGGCGTGGCCGAACGGGTGCGTTTCCTGGGCGGGCAGAAGGACGTGGCGCCCCTCTACGGCGCGGCCGACGTGTTCTGCCTGCCCACCCTCTACGATCCCTTCCCCAACGCCGCCATGGAGGCCCTGGCGGCGGGCCTTCCCGTGGTCACGACGCGCAATTCGGGCGCCGCCGAGCTGATCCGGCCGCTGGTTTCAGCGATTTTTTTAAAAAAGAAAAAGGGCAAACGCTTCCCGGCCTGGTGGGGCTATGTTGGGGCTTTGATTGTTGTTACCCTTGTTTCGACGCTCTGGATCTTTGATTCGAGGAATAATGATCTTTCGTACAAGGATAGGGCCGCTACGAATCCTACCGCCGAATCTGAGCAACCGGGCCTTACTTACGATGATGTCTATGACCGGACACCCACAGATGGGCTAAATACTAAGGACAACTCTGTCAAAAATGAGATGGTGGCATCGCTAGCCTCCGGCAATAATTTGGATGTTAATTCAGGTACAGCTTCATTCCAGGATAATCAAAGTACTTACAATAAGGCTCTATCCGGTGAGGATATCCAACAAGCTTCTGCCATAACGGTTTCTGATGTCGATGATTCAAAAATACCTGTTAGCAATACGTTAAGTGAAGAAAAGATAGTTAGCTCTGATGGCATTCAATCAACTTATTCTACTTCAATAGCGCGTGTTAAGAAAGGTGTCAGCGACATAGGTGTCCTGACTTCAAAATCTGTAGATTTACATTTAAACAACAAGGCTTTATTCGATTTGGGTCCGGGAGTAAAATGCCCAACATTTAAATCAAAAAGAAGGATTGGATTTGCCCTGATACCGGAAGTAGGCGTTTTCTATCCTCTTGCTAATTTTAAGAGTGAAGCGGGGCCGGAAAACCAGCCTTTTGCAATGCGAGAGAGAAATGA
>DAOLKI010000179.1:0-5675 GCA_035331665.1 Rhodocyclaceae bacterium | reverse complement strand
GTTCGACGACGTGGTCGAGGCCATGAAGGTCAAGGCCAACGAGATCAACTTCAAGTTCGTCGGCCACAATCCCCTGTGGAAGGACATCGTGGCCATCACCGGCCAGACGGACACCCCGCGGGTGGAGTTCTTCAGCTTCTGCGACGCCGTCGTGGCCCGTGAGATCATGGACCTCAGCCTGGAGTTCGCCGCCTTCCTGCCCTGCCGTATCGCGGTGGTGGAGGACGCCTACAAGAGGATCTGGCTGCTCACCCTGGACTGGGACGTGCGCTGGCTCGACGCCAGCAAGAATCCCAATCGCATCTCCGATTCCCTGCGCGAAAAGTCGATCCGGGTCCGGGAGGCCATCGACAAGATCATGCGCGCGGGGGCCGCCGGCGACTTCTGATTCCCTGCCTCCCTTTTCCGCGGCGGTTCAAATTGACCCGCCGCGGCCGGCCTCGCTATAATGCGCGGCTTCGCCGAAAGGGGGTCGGTAGCTCAGTCGGTAGAGCAGCGGACTTTTAATCCGTTGGTCGCGAGTTCGAGTCTCGCCCGACCCACCAAAGCTTGCGCTATACTTCGCGCCCTCAACAAATGGGTTGTTAGCTCAGTTGGTAGAGCAGCGGACTCTTAATCCGTAGGTCGAAGGTTCGAATCCTTCACAACCCACCAGTCACCCCCGCAACGGCCTCCCCAGGAGGCCGTTCGTGTTTTCCGGCATCCCCGCGGGGCGTTCGCGTTTCGTCCCGGCCGTCGGACCGAGGCCCCCGCCGTCCCGCCCCCGGCAAGATTTCACGCTCGTCCCCACGTGGCGGCCGACGCCGTGAACTGCCTCACGCATTTCCGGGCCGCTTAGTCCGAACGGACTATTCCCGCGCGGAGACCGGCTCCCTAGACTTCGCCTCCATCGAACGGCGGTCGTCGCCGTTCCCGAAACCGAGGGAGAAATGCCGTGAAAACCATGTTCAAGATCGCCATCGTTGCGGCCGCCGTCACCGCCGCCTTCCGCGCCGATGCCTATACCACCACCATCACCTACGGGGCAACCTCGCTTGAGCCGGGTGTGGTCACCCTGGACTTCGACGCCGCCACTCCCGCCCCCTTCGCCTATTCGGGCGGCGCCCTCTATACCACGAGCATCGGCGGCATCACGGCCGTTCCGCCCGGGTCCACCGGCAACCACTGGTCCGTCGGCCCCTCCACGGCCGGTCTGGTCACCATCGGCGGTGGCGGCGCCAGCTACTACGGCTTCCTGTGGGGTTCCCCGGACACCTACAACACCGTGAAGTTCTACAGCGGCGCCACGCTGCTGGGGTCCTTCACCGGGGCCGCCGTGTATCCGCCCGCCAACGGCGACCAGTCCATCGGCCGCTATTTCAATTTCTTCGCCGACCCGGGGGCCCCCGTCACCCAGGTGCAATTCCTCTCGTCGAACTACGCCCTGGAGACGGACAACCATTCCGTGGTCGCCGTGCCCGAGCCCGAAACGTATGCCATGTTCCTGACCGGCCTGGGTATGATGGGCGCCGTGGCGCGCCGCAGGACTGCCGCCCGCGCCTGACGTCGAAAGGAACCCGAATGGAAACCCCGCCGCGGCGGGGTTTCTTGTTTTTGGGCGCGCCGCCCGGCCACCGGGGCAACGTCCGGTCGGGTCGCAAGATGCCCGATGGCGTGTCCGCCCCGCGGGGCGTCCGCGGGCATCGGTATCGCTTCGCCGGTGCCTGGCTCGGGACCGGTACCCCCGGTTCGCGCATCGGATAGGTCCCGCGCCGCTCCTTGAATGGTTCGCGCGCCCGTTGCGGGCCTGCACCGGTCGCCGCGTTCGATTCGCAATGCGCCCGATGGCCCGCAGTTTCACGCCATGCCTCGACCCGCCCGGGAAAATTGATGATAGCATTCCCGGATATCGCCTGGTCATGCTGATCGACGTGCAGGAATCGGACAAGGTCAGGTGCCTCTGTTCTCGTTGTCGGGAGGTGTCATGGGGTTTTCGCTCGCAAGAAAATTGACCCGGTCGATGATCGTCGGCGGGGTCCTCGCCTTCAGTTGCCTCAGTGCGACGGCGGCAACGTTCGATTTCACGTTCAATGCCCACGTGGATACCTCGATCTATCCGTACGAACTCGATACCGTCGGCGGCGAGCACTACCAGGTCTGGGGCTGGTACCGGCTTTCCCCATTCGGCGATCCCGGCACGACCATCCGCCTGGGGGACACCATCAACGCGTCGGTATTTTTCGACAGTCCCATGAGTCTTACCGCGGCGGGATCGCGGAAGCTGTTCTTCTCCGTGGATCTGGTCGAGGTCTACGCCACCCCGGGCCCCGACTTCTACGCGTCGAAGACAAGCGGTGCGTTCACCGTCCTGTCGGCGGGGGTGCCCATTCTGTCCGGGCCGGTCAACTGCACCATGATGTCCGGCGGAACCAACGGTCCGGTAGCGGGTTGCTTTTGGACGTCGGCGCCGCACCGCGCGGAGATATCCTTCGACGCCGTGCAAACGACATTCACGATCGATTCCCTGAACACGCCCGGATCGGCCGTGACCGTCAACCTGGTGACCTTCACGGCGATGTCGGTGACGCCCGTGCCGGAGCCCGAAACGCATGCCTTCATGTTGGCGGGCCTCGGCGTCATCGGGACCTTCGTGCGGCGGAGACTCAGGCGGGACTGATTCCTGGTCCCGGCACGAGAAACCCCGCCGCGGCGGGGTTCTTCGTTGACGGGCGGATGCCGGTCAGTGGCCGACGAACTTGGCAGCGTACTCGGCGTCGTCGTAAAGGGAGCCGCCGTGCTCCGCCTTGCCATACTCGCGCAGGATGCGCTGGCCGGGCTCCGATGCCACGAAAGCGACGAAACCTGCGGCCGTGTCCCGGCCTGCGGTTGCACCTGCGGGCGCCAGCAGCGCGTGGTAGGTATTCACGAGCCGTCGGTCGCCACGGAACAGGATGGTCAGGCGCGGCACCCGCTTCGCCTCGGCGACCCACGTGCTGCTGTCGGTCATGAAATAGGCGGCTTCCTTCTCGGCCCGCTGCAGGCTCGCGGTCATGAAGTCGCGAGTGACGATGACCCACTCGCCCGCACCGGGCACCCCGGCCGCCTTCCATAGTTCGGCTTCCTTCTGGTGCGTGCCGGAGTTGTCGCCCCGCGAAACCCATTTGGCCTTCGCCGAGGCAATTCTGCGGTAGGCGTCCAGGGCGTCCGCTGCCTGGCGGATGCCCGCGGGGTCCCCGGCCGGGCCGACGATGTAGAACTCGTTGGAACCGATCAGCGTCGACTGGGTCGCCCAACCTTCCCGGACCGCGATCCTTTCCTGTTCGGGGGCGTGGACCATCGCGAGGTCCACTTTGCGCTCCTTGAGTTGTCTCATGGAGGCGCCGGTGCCGGCCTTGACCCAGTCGAGGCGGCAGTCGCTGGCCCGGCAATAAGCCTCCCCCCAGGCCTTGAGCAGGCCGAGTTCCCCCGGGCTGCCGGTGGCGAGTCGGAAGACCTGCGTGCCATTGCCATAGCTTTCGGTGGGTTTGGCCTCCTGGGCGGCGGCGGGCAGGATCAGGAAGGCGGCGAGAAGGGAGAGGATCGTCTTCATTTCTTCGCGTTCGGGAAGAAGAGTTGCTGGCCGCCGATGGTGTAGCCGGCGATGGTCTGCTGGCCTTCGGTCGAGACCAGCCAGTCGATGAACTTCTGCCCGGCTTCCTTCTTTACGTGCGGGTGCCGGGCCGGATTGACCAGAATGACGCCGTACTGGTTGAAGAGGCGCGGATCCCCCTGGACGAGGATGTCCAGGTTCTGCCGGTTCCTGAAGGAGAGCCAGGTGCCCCGGTCGGCGAGGATGTAGGCGTTCATGGACGCGGCGGAGTTCAAGGCGGGCCCCATGCCGGCACCCACGTCCCGATACCAGGGGCCCTTCGCCTTGTCCAGGTCCACGTTGGCCATCTTCCAGTAGCGCAGTTCGGCGGCATGGGTGCCGGACTTGTCGCCGCGCGACACGAAGGGTGCCTGGGCCGCGGCCACCTTGGCCAGGGCCGCCGTGACGTCGCGGCCGCCGGCCACCTTCGCCGGGTCGTCCTTCGGGCCGACGACGACGAAGTCGTTGTACATGACCTCCCGGCGTTCGACACCGAAGCCTTCGGCGACGAATTTCTCCTCCGCGGCCTTGTCGTGGACGAACAGGACATCGGCGTCGCCGCGGCGGCCCTGGTCCAGCGCCTGGCCCGTGCCCAGCGCGACGACCCGCACCTCGATGCCCGTTTTTGCCGTGAACGCGGGCAACAGGTGCCTGAACAGGCCGGACTGCTCGGTGGAAGTGGTCGAGGCCACGGTGATGAACTCGGCTGCCTGGGCGAGGCCCGAGACGGGGAGGGTGGCCAGGGAGGCCAGGGCGGCGGCGATCAGCACGCGAACGATATTCTTCATGATCATTTCTCCGTCAGGCGGATTTGGCCGGCTTGAACTGCATGGCCTTGTATTCGAGGAACTCCTCGAGGCCGGGCGTGCCCATCTCGCGGCCGTTGCCGGACTGCCTGTAGCCGCCGAACGGGGCCAGCAGATTGAAGGGGCCTCCGTTGATCTCCACCTGGCCGGTGCGCAGGCGGCGCGCCAACTGCTCGGCACGCTCGTCGCTGCCGGCCCAGACCCCGCCGGCGAGGCCGTAGGGCGTCCCGTTGGCGATGCGGACGGCCTCCTCCTCGTCCGCGTAGGTGATGATGCACAGCACCGGCCCGAAGATCTCCTCCTGGGCGATCGTGGCATCGGGCTTCACCCGGCCGAACACCGTCGGTTTCACGTAATAACCCTTGGGCAGCCCCTCGGGGGCCTCGGGGCCGCCGCAGAGGAGTTCGGCGCCCTCGGCGATGCCCTTGCGGATGTAATCGCGAACCCGCTCGCGCTGGGCCGCGGAGATCAGCGGGCCGAGCCTGGCGGTTCCGCCGAGGGGGTCGCCCACCGTGAAACCGGCGGCGACGTCGGCCGCGATGCGTGCCGCCTCCGCGTAACGGGACTCGGGGACCAGCATGCGGGTGTGCGCCGAACAGGTCTGGCCGCTGTTCAGGAAGCAGGCATTCACGGTGCCCTTCACCGCCACGGCCAGGTCGGCATCCTCCAGGATCACCGAAGCGGACTTGCCCCCCAGTTCCAGGGCGACGCGCTTGATGGTCGCCGCCGCCACTTCGGAGACGCGCCGGCCGGCGCGGGTGGAACCGGTGAACGACACCATGTCCGCCCCGGGGTGGGCCACCAGGGCTTCGCCGACGGTGGGACCGTAGCCGGTTACCAGGTTGAAGACGCCGCCGGGGAGTCCGACCGCATCGACGATCTCGGCGAGCGCGAAGGCGTTGAGGGGCGCAACCTCGGAGGGCTTCAGCACCACCGTGCAACCGGCCGCCAGGGCGGCCGCGACCTTGGCGGCAATCTGGTGCAAGGGGTAGTTCCAGGGCGTGATGCACACGACGACACCGACCGGTTCGCGTACCACCTTGGAATTGCCGATGGTTTCCTCCCAGGCGAACCGGGTGGCGAGTTTGGCGTACTGGCGGAAGTTCGCGACGGGAGAACCCACCTGGATCGGTCCCGCGAGCTTCAGGGGCATGCCCACCTCGTCGGCGATGAGCCGCGCCAGTTCCTCGTGGCGCGCCTTCAGGCCCTCGTGGATCTTCTCGAGGTAGTCGGCCCGTTCGGCCGGCGCCGTGCGGCTCCAC
>DAOLKI010000178.1:0-5734 GCA_035331665.1 Rhodocyclaceae bacterium | reverse complement strand
CCGTCCTCCTCGCCGGCCATGCCGGTTTCCAGGGAACCCAGGCAGCCGATCTCGCCCTCGACGGACACGCCGCAGGCGTGGGCCATGTCGACCACCAGCTTCGTGACGCGCACGTTGTAGTCGTAGTCGGTCGGCGTCTTGCCGTCCTCGCCGAGGGAGCCGTCCATCATGACGGAGGAGAAACCGAGCTGGATGGAGCGCTGGCAGATGCTGGGAGACGTCCCGTGGTCCTGGTGCATGCAGACGGGAATGTGCGGGAATTCCTCGATGGCCGCGATGATCAGGTGGCGCAGGAAGGGTGCGCCGGCGTACTTGCGGGCGCCGGCGGAGGCCTGGACGATGACGGGGGAGTCGGTCTCGCTGGCCGCCTCCATGATGGCCCGCATCTGTTCCAGGTTATTGACGTTGAACGCCGGCAGGCCGTAACCGTGTTCGGCGGCGTGGTCGAGCAGTTGACGCATGGATACGAGGGGCATGGCGGTCTCCTTCGATGTGGTGGGTTATTCAGTGGGCCGGCCGGTTTTCGCCGACGGTGACCAGTTTCAGGGTGTTCGTGCCTCCGGATTGACCGATGGGTTCGCCGACGGTGAGGACGATGGTATCGCCCGGTTGCACCGCGCCGGCGACGATCAGGGCCGTCTCGGCCTCCTGCAGCAGTTCGTCGCGGCTGTGGCCGACATAACGGATGAGCAGAGGGTAGACGCCCTTGAATACAGTCACTTTGTATCGCGTGCGGATGTCCGGCGTCAAGGCGTAAATGGGGATGCCGCAATTCAGGCGCGACATCCACAGGGCGGTGGAGCCCGATTCGGTCAGCGCGGCGATCGCCTTCACGTGCAGGTGCGACGCGGTGAACAGGGCGGCCATGGCGATGGATTGGTCGATGCGCGTGAATACCCGATCCAGGAAGTGGGTTTCCAGCGCCACTTCCGCCGTCTTTTCGGCCTCGACGCAGATGCGGGCCATCGCCTCCACCGTCTGCACCGGGTATTCCCCCGCCGCCGTCTCGGCCGACAGCATCACGGCATCCGTCCCGTCGAGCACCGCATTGGCCACGTCCGAGACCTCCGCGCGCGTGGGCACCGGGCTGTAGATCATCGACTCCATCATCTGCGTCGCCGTGATGACGAAGCGGTTGTGTTCGCGGGCGGCGCGGATGATCCTCTTCTGCAGGCCCGGCACCGCGGCATCGCCCACCTCCACGGCCAGGTCGCCCCGCGCCACCATGACGCCGTCGGTGGCCTGCAGGATGTCCTCGAGGTTGGCGATGGCCTCGACGCGCTCGATCTTGGCCACCAGGAGGGCGACGGAACCCGCCTCCTGCAGCAGTTCCCGCGCCTGGCGCATGTCGCCGCCGGACTTCGGAAAGGACACGGCCACGAAATCCACCCGCAATTCGGCGGCCGTGCGGATGTCCTCCATGTCCTTCGGCGTCAGGGCCGGGGCGGACAGGCCGCCGCCCTGCTTGTTGATGCCCTTGTTGTTGGACAGTTCGCCGCCGTGGCGGACGGTACAGCGGATCTCGCCGTCCTCCACCTCGTCGATGTCCATGACGATGCGTCCGTCATCGAGCAGAAGCACGTCGCCGGCGGCCACGTCGTCCACCAGTTCCGGGTAGTCGAGGCCCACCCGCTCGGAATCGCCGAGCCGGCATTCGGGATCGAGGATGAACGGCTGGCCCTTCTTGAGCAGCACCTTGCGCCCGGCGAACTTGCCGATGCGTATCTTCGGGCCCTGCAGGTCGGCCATGACGCCGACCGTACGGCCGATCTTGCGCATCACGGCCCGCAGGGTCTCGACGCGCTCCCGATGGTCGTCGGGGCTGCCGTGGGAAAAATTGAGCCGGACGACATCGATGCCGGCGGCGACGAGGTCCGTGAGGACACGGGAATCGGAGGAAGCGGGGCCTAGGGTGGCGACGATCTTGGTGGAACGGGGCATGCGGATACCGGAAACGGCGGGGGCCGCTCGCGCGGCCCCCTGGGGGATCAATCCTTGAAGCGCTGTTCGAGCATCGCGACCGCAGGAAGCTTCTTGCCTTCGAGGTATTCGAGGAAGGCGCCGCCGGCCGTCGAGATGTAGGTCACCTTGTCATAGATGTCGTACTTCTGGATCGCCGCGATGGTGTCGCCGCCCCCGGCCAGCGTGAAGGCGGAAGTGGTCGCGATCGCCTGGGCGATCTTCTTCGTGCCATCGGCGAACTGGTCGAATTCGAAGACGCCGACAGGACCGTTCCAGACCACGGTGCCGGCCTTGCCGATGATGTCCACGAGTTCCTGGGTGGCCTTGGGACCGATGTCGAAGATCATTTCGTCGTCGGCGACCGCGCCGGCTTCCTTGAGGACCGCAGGTTCCGCGGCATCGAATTTCTTCCCGACCACCACGTCCGTCGCGATCGGAATGCGCGCGCCGCGGGCGGCCATCTTCTCCATCAGGGCCTTCGCCGTGGGGACCAGGTCGTCCTCGCACAGGGACTTGCCCACGTTGAAACCGGCCGCCTTGAGGAAGGTGTTGGCGATGCCGCCGCCGACGACGAGCTGGTCCACCTTCTCGGCCAGGGCCTCGAGGACGGTCAGCTTCGTGGAGACCTTGGAACCGCCGACGATCGCCACCATCGGCCGGGCCGGATTGGCCAGGGCCTTGTGCAGGGCCTCCAGCTCCGCGGCCACCAGCAGGCCGGCACAGGCCGCCGGCGCGAACTGGGCGACCCCGTAGGTGGTGCCCTCGGCGCGGTGGGCCGTCCCGAAGGCATCCATGACAAACAGATCGCAGAGGGCGGCGTACTTGCGGGCCGTGGCTTCGACGTTCTTCTTTTCACCCTTGTTGAATCGGCAGTTCTCCAGCAGGACGACCTCGCCCTCGGCGACGTCGAATCCGCCGTCCACCCAGTCGCGCACCAGGCGCACCGGACGACCGAGCTTGGCGGAAATCACGTCCGCCACCGGCTTCAGGGAATTCTCCTCGGAGAACACGCCCTCCTCGGGACGGCCCAGGTGGGAGGTGACCATGATCCGGGCACCGGCCTTCAGGCAGTGCTCGATGGTCGGCATGGACGCGGTGATGCGGGCATCGGAGGTCACCCTGCCGTCCTTGACCGGGACGTTCAGGTCGGCGCGGATGAAGACCCGCTTGCCCTTCAGATCGAAATCGGAAAGTCGCTTGAATTGCATGTTCGACTCCTATTGCGGGGAGGAACGGAAACGGCCGCCCGCGGCCCCGAACGGGACCGGGCGGCCGGAGCGGGGTGCGGTCTTACTTGGCGACGTGCTTGACGAAGCGCAGCATGTTGCAGGTATACCCGTACTCGTTGTCATACCAGGCGACGATCTTGACGAAGGTCGGATCGAGGGCGATGCCGGCCTCGGCGTCGAAGACCGACGGCGTCGCGCAGCCGCGGAAATCGGTGGCGACGACCTTCTCGTCCGTGTAGCCGAGCACGCCCTTCAGCGGGCCCTCGGAGGCCGCCTTCATCGCCTTGCAGATGTCCGCGTAGGCGGCGTCCTTGACCAGTTCCACGGTCAGGTCGACGGCGGAGACGTCCGAGGTCGGCACGCGGAAGGCCATGCCGGTGAGCTTCTTGTTGAGTTCGGGAATGACCTTGCCGACGGCCTTGGCGGCGCCGGTGGAGGACGGGATGATGTTCTCCAGGATGCCGCGCCCGCCGCGCCAGTCCTTGTTGGAGGGGCCATCCACCGTCTTCTGGGTCGCCGTGGCGGCGTGCACGGTCGTCATCAGGCCGCGCTTGATGCCCCAGTTGTCGTGCAGCACCTTGGCCACCGGGGCCAGGCAGTTGGTGGTGCAGGAAGCGCCGGAGACGATGGTCTCGCCCGCGTACTTGGCGTGGTTGACGCCATAGACGAACATGGGGGTGTCGTCCTTGGAGGGCGCGGACTGGACGACCTTCTTCGCGCCGGCCGCGATGTGCTTCTCGCAGCTTTCCTTGGTCAGGAACAGGCCGGTGGACTCGATGACGATGTCGGCGCCCACTTCGTTCCATTTCAGTTCGGCGGGGTCCTTGACGGCCGTCAGGCGGACCTTCTTCCCATTGACGATCAGGTTGCTGCCGTCGACCTTGATTTCGCCCTTGAAGTTGCCATGCACCGAGTCGTACTTGAGCATGTAGGCCAGGTAATCGGGTTCCAGCAGGTCGTTGATGCCGACGACTTCGATGTCCGAGAACTCCGCCTCCTTGGCGATGGCCCGGAAGGTCATGCGTCCGATGCGGCCGAAGCCGTTGATACCGACTTTGATGGTCATGTGGGTAGCCTCCGAAAAGAAAAAAATCCCCTCGCCGCCGGAGGACCGGCGGCGAGCCCTTGATTCCCTAGCGCTTAAAGGACGCTTTTGATTGTGGCGACGACGTTTTCTGCGGTGAATCCGAACTCTTTGAATAATACGCCTGCTGGAGCGGATTCGCCGAATCTATCGATTCCCACCACCGCGCCCTCGATGCCCACGTATTTCCGCCAGCCGTCGGTGACGCCGGCCTCCACGGCCACGCGAACAACCCCACGCGGAAGTATGGAATTCCGGTACTCGGCGTCCTGGCGGTCGAAGACGTTGGTGGAGGGCATGGAAACCACACGCACGGGGATGCCTTCCTCGGCCAGTTTGGCCTGCGCCTTGAGGGCCAGGTCGATCTCCGAGCCGGTGGCGATCAGCACGGCCCTGGGCGTCCCGGCGCAGTCGGAGAGCACGTAACCGCCCTTGCGGATGCCGGCCACCTGCTCCGGCGTGCGCTTGACGAAGGGCAGGTTCTGGCGCGACAGGCACAGGGAGGTGGGGCCGCTGTGGCGCTCCAGGGCCATGGCCCAGGCCACCGCCGTCTCGATGGTGTCGCAGGGCCGCCAGACGTCCATGTTGGGCATCATGCGCAGGGTCGCGGTCTGCTCGACCGGCTGGTGGGTCGGGCCGTCCTCGCCCAGGCCGATGGAATCGTGGGTGAAGACGCAGATCTGGCGGACTTTCATCAGCGCGGCCATGCGCAGCGCGTTGCGGGCATATTCGGAGAACATCAGGAAGGTGGCGGTGTAGGGGATCAGACCCCCGTGCAGCGCCGCGCCGTTGGCGATGGCCACCATGCCGAATTCACGCACGCCGTAATGCACGTAGTTGCCGCCGCGGTCGCGGGAGATCCCCTTGGAACCGGACCACAGGGTCAGGTTGGACCCGGCCAGGTCCGCGGAACCGCCGAGCAGTTCCGGCAGTTTGGGCGCATAGGCCTCGATGCAGTTCTGGGAGGCCTTGCGGGTGGCGATGGTCTCCGCCTTGTCGTTCATGCGCGCGACGACCGCATCCACGTGGGACGGCCAGTCGGCCGGCAGGGACCCGGACATGCGCCGGGTGAACTCCGCCGCCAGTTCCGGGAAGGCCTTGGCGTAGTGCTCGAATCTCCGCGTCCACTCGGTCTCCGCGGCGGCACCCTTCGGGCGGCCGTCCCAGGCCTCGTAAATCTCGCGGGGAATCTCGAAGGGACCGAAATTCCAGCCGATGTGGGGGCGGGCCGCGGCGATCTCGGCATCGCCCAGCGGCGCGCCATGCACGTCGTGGGTGCCGGCCTTGTTGGGCGCGCCCATGCCGATCACCGTCTTGCAGCAGATCATCGTCGGCCGGGCCTTGTCCGCCTTGGCCTGCGCGATGGCGGCGTGGATCGCCTCCGGGTCGTGGCCGTTCACGTTCGGGATCACCTGCCAGCCGTAGGCCTCGAAGCGCTTCGGCGTGTCGTCGGTGAACC
>DAOLKI010000177.1:0-5744 GCA_035331665.1 Rhodocyclaceae bacterium | reverse complement strand
GCGACGATCTTCTTGACCCGTTGTTCGATATTGTCCATTGACGGCTCCTTCCCTGTTATCGGGTGTGGTGAAAAAACTCGGCTAGTTTACCAAAATCCATTCGGGCGCCCCGGCGCCGTCAGGCCATATACATCCCGCCATTGACGTGGATGGTCTGACCGGTGATGTAACCGGCCGTCGGCCCCGCGAGGAAAGCCACGATTCCGGCAATCTCCTCCGCCTGGCCCAGGCGGTTGAGGGGAATCTTCTGCAGCAGGGCATCCTTCTGCGCGTCGGGCAAGGCTCGGGTCATGTCGGTATCGATGAATCCCGGGGCAACGCAATTCACCGTGATGTTCCGGCTGCCCAGTTCCTGGGCCAGCGCCCGCGACATGCCCGCGACGCCCGCCTTCGCGGCGGCATAGTTGGCCTGCCCCGGATTCCCGGCTTCGCCCACCACGGAGGTGATGTTGATGATGCGCCCGAAACGGGCCTTCATCATGCCGCGCATGACCAGTTTCGACAGACGGAACACAGCCTTGAGGTTCGTGTCGATCACCGCGTCCCATTCATCGTCCTTCATCCGCATGGCAAGGTTGTCGCGCGTGATGCCCGCGTTGTTCACCAGCACCCCCACGGGACCGAACCGCTTTTCGAACTCGCCGATCGCGGCCTCGCAGGACGCCGCATCGGTGACGTTCAAAACGATGCCCAGGTTTCCCGGAGCCACCGCGTCGAACGCCTTCTGGATATCTGCGGCACCGCCTTCGGTCGTCGCGGTTCCCACGACGGCAGCCCCCTGGGCGGCGAATTCCAGCGCGATGGCCCGGCCAATGCCGCGCGAGGCACCGGTCACGAGCACGGTCAACGGCTTCGCATCACTCATGCTTTCACTCCTTGGTAGCCGCCACGGCCGCCTCGACCCCGGCAAGATCCGCCATCGCCGCCCCCGCGAGGCCGTCGGCGCAGCGCTTGACGAGGCCGGCCAGCACCTTGCCCGGTCCGCACTCGTACACGTGCGAAACCCCGGCCTGCTGCATGGCGCGCATGGTTTCCACCCACCGCACCGGAGCCGCGGCCTGCCGCACCAGGGCATCGCGAATCCGCTCGGGGTCGGACAGGGAAGCCACGTCCACGTTGTTCACCACCGGTATCTCCGGGGCGCGCAGCGGCACCTGGGCAAGCCGCTCTCGCAGTCTTTCGGCCGCCGGACGCATCAGGGCGCAATGAAACGGGGCGGACACGGGCAGCATCACCGCCCGCTTGGCGCCAGCTCCCTTGCAGGCCTCGGCGGCGCGTTCCACCGCCGCCTTGTCGCCGGCGATCACGGTCTGTTCGGGTGAATTGAAATTGACGGCCTCGACCACCTGGTCTTGGGCGACCTCCGCACAGATCGCCTTGACACGGTCCGCATCCAGCGCCAGCACCGCCGCCATTGCGCCGGTTCCGGCCGGCACGGCATCCTGCATGGCTTGCGCACGGAACTCGACCAGCGGAACGGCGTCGCCCAGCGACATGACGCCGGCAGCCACGAGGGCCGAGTATTCGCCCAGGCTGTGGCCGGCCACGATGGCGGGAATGGCGCCGCCCGCCTCCCGCCACAGACGCCACGCCGCAATGCCTGCCGTCAGCATCAGTGGCTGGGTATTGACCGTCTGGCTGAGGATTTCGGCCGGCCCTTCGGCCGCCATGGCCCACAGGTCGCGACCGAGCGCGGCGGAGGCCTCGTCGAAGGTGGCGCGCAGTACCGGTGTGTCGCCGTAGGCGTTCATCATGCCGACGGACTGGGACCCCTGGCCGGGGAATACCAATGCAAACTTCATCTCATCTCCTTGCCGTTCGCATCCGCCGGCACCTGCGGACGGAAACCTGGTGCAAAGGCATTTCCTTCAAAACCGCGCCAGAACAGCGCCCCAGGTGAAACCTCCGCCGACACCCTCCATCAGCACCGTGTGACCCTTGCGGATCCTCCCTTGCCGGACTGCCTCGTCGAGCGCCAGCGGTATGGAGGCGGCCGAAGTGTTTCCGTGTCGATCGACGGTGACGATGCACTTCTCGGCCGCCAGGCCGATCTTCTTTCCGGTGGCCTGCAGGATGCGGATGTTGGCCTGGTGCGGGATCAACCAGTCCAGGTCGGCCGGGGTCATCGAAGCGGCGGCGAGGACCTCGCCCGCCACCTCCGCGAGCACCCGCACCGCGAACTTGAACACGGCCTGCCCGTCCATGCGCAGCAGCGGATCGCCGATCGCCTTTCCGCCGCTCAGGTGCCCCGGCACAGACAGGATGCCGTGGTGGCGGCCGTCCGCATGAACGGCCGTGGCCAGGATTCCGGGCCCCATCGACGCTTCTAGAACCACGGCGCCGGCGCCGTCGCCGAACAGCACGCAGGTTCCGCGATCGGTCCAATCGAGAATGCGGGAGAACACCTCGGCACCCACCACCAGCGCACATTTGTGGGAACCCGACGCGATGAATTTCTCGGCCGTGGCCAGGGCGAATGCAAAGCCGCTGCATACCGCCTGCACGTCGAAGGCGGCGGCACCATTGTGAACGCCGAGTTTGGCCTGGAGCAGCGTCGCCGCGCTCGGGAAGACGAAGTCCGGCGTGGAAGTGGCCACGATGATCAGGTCCACGTCGTCCGCGCCACGGCCGGCGGATTCCAAAGCCCTGCGCGAAGCTTGCAGCGCCAGGTCGCTGGAAGCGACATGCGGCGGCGCAATGTGACGACTGCGGATGCCGGTCCGCTCGACGATCCACTCGTCCGACGAGTCCAGATTCCGGTCGCGGATCAGGGCTTCGTTCGTGACCGGATCGCCGGGGAGGAAGCTGCCGGTGCCGGTGATGCGCGCACGTATCATGCTGCCGCGACCGCCATACGGGCGGAGATCTTTTCCGGCAATCGTTCCCGGGCTTCCTCGGCGGCCCGCTCCAAGGCGCACCGGAATGCGAACACGTCGGCCGACCCATGGCTCTTCAGGACGACGCCGCGGAGGCCGAGGAGGCTCGCGCCGTTGTAGACGCGATGGTCGATGCGGGCCTTGAAGGCTTTCAGCACGGGCAAAGCGACAAGGCCGGCCAGCTTGGCCATGACGTTGCGGGAAAACTCCTGTTTCAGGAACGTGGCCACCATCTGCGCAAGGCCCTCCGACGTCTTCAATGCGACATTGCCGACGAATCCGTCGCAGACCACGACGTCCGTCGTACCTTTGTAGATGTCGTCCCCTTCGATGTTACCCACGAAGTTGAGGCCGGAAACCTTGAGCAGTTCCCCCGCCCGCTTGACCGCTTCGTTCCCCTTGATCTCTTCCTCGCCGATGTTGAGGAGCCCGACCGTCGGGCGCTCCCGGTGTTCCAGCGCCGAAACGAGGAGCGACCCCATGATGCCGAACTGGAGCAGGTGTTCCGGCGCGCAATCCACGTTCGCACCGAGATCCAGCACGTAGGTGTGGCCACGCATGGTCGGCAGGATCGTGGCGATGGCCGGCCGGTCTATTCCGGGAAGGGTCTTCAGGACGAAACGCGAGATGGCCATCAACGCGCCGGTGTTTCCCGCCGACAGCGCGGCCTGGGCGCGCCCCTCCTTGACCAGGTCGGCCGCGACCCGCATCGAGGAATCCTTCTTGGAACGCAGCGCCGAGGCGACCGGCTCGTGCATCTCGACGACCTCGCTCGCAACCTGAAGGGCGATACGTTCGCCGAATTCCCGGCGGGCGCGCTCGAAACCGGTGCGCAAAGACTCTTCGCGCCCGACGACGACGACCGAACAGTCGGTGTCGTGCCGAAGGAACTCGAGAACGGCGGGCAGAGTAACCACGGGACCGTGGTCTCCTCCCATGCAATCGACGGCGATGGTGACAGCCATGCGGCGAGGCGATAGGGAAAATAACGGCCGGATGCGTCACCGCATCCGGCCGCGTCGGTCGCCGGCTTATTCGCCCTTGTTCTTGAGGACCTTCTTTCCCCGATAGATACCGGAGGGGGAAATGTGGTGACGAAGATGGACTTCGCCACTGGTCGGCTCCACCGCCAGGGACGGTGCAGTGAGGAAATCGTGGGCGCGATGCATCCCGCGCTTGGACGGGGACTTCTTGTTCTGCTGTACAGCCATGTCTGACTCCTTGCTTCAGTGTTTCTTCAAACCGGCAAGCGCCGCGAAAGGCGACGCCGCATCCCTGTTCCCTGCCGGCTCCGGGAGCCGGCAGTCCTCGTGCCGCGGTGCGATCGGCAGGGTGAGCAGCACCTCGTCCTCGATCAGCACCCAGAGCGACATGGCAAGTCCCGCCTGGATGGCATCGCATTCCGCATTTTCCAGGTCGTCCTCGGGCCACGCCCCTCCGTCCGCCACGAGGAGGTATTCCGCATCCACTTCGCATGGCCAATCCAGCCCGGCGAGGCAGCGCTGACAGGTCAAGGACAGTCGCCCCGAAACCTCCAGACGCAGGCGTCCCTTTCCGTCGCGGTCCACGCGGCCGGAGCACCGCCATGCAAGGCCCCCGGACCGGTCCGACAACACATCCGCCAATCGTTCCAGGCGAGCCACCGGGACCGTGCCCTCCACGCTGGCACCCGTCCTCGCGAACTCCAGCCCGTCGATCAGGACGTTCTCGGTTTCGGTGGAGCTGGCCTTGGCGTGACCGGACATAAACATGCGATACTACCATGAATTTTTTAAAAGAATCCACTGACAAAGCGATTTTTCCATGTCCGTTCAGGACTTGATTCTTGCCTCCACGTCGCCGTATCGGCGCGAACTCCTTGGCCGGTTGCAGGTCCCGTTCCGGGTCGAAGCCCCGGAATGCGACGAGTCGCCCAAGCCAGGCGAATCGCCGCCTGCCACCGCCGAGCGCCTGGCCGAGGAAAAGGCACGCGCCGTCGCCCGCCGACACCCGGGTAGCCTCGTCATCGGCAGCGACCAGGTGGCGTTCTGCGGCGCGCAGACTTACGGAAAACCGGGGACCCGCGAAGCGGCGTCCAGCCAATTGCGGACGCTCTCCGGCCAGACCGTCGTGTTCCACACCGGCCTCTGCGTGGTCAATGCCCGGACCGGCGTAGCCAGAGTCGAAGGAATTCCCGTCGAGGTGAAATTCCGCGCGCTGAGCGACGAGGATATATCGCGTTACCTGGATCGCGAAGACGCCCTCAACTGCGCGGGCAGCGCCCGTTCGGAAGGCCTGGGTATCGCCCTGCTGGAGCACCTGCGCGGCGACGACCCTACCGCCCTCGTCGGCTTGCCATTGATCGCGCTATGCAGAATGCTCCGCGCGGAAGGAATCACGCTGCCTTGACCCCGGGCACATTGCACCTGATTCCCGTCCACCTCGGGACCGAAGCACCGGACTGCATCATTCCGCCCGAAACCGTCGAAACGGCGCGCGGTCTTCGCCGCTTCATCGTCGAGAACGCGAAAACCGCCCGAGCGGAGTTGAAGCGGCTCGGCCACCCGGTTCCGCTGCGGGACATCAGGATGGACGTGATTCCGGAGGAATTGCCGGAGTCCGTCGTCGACCGGCTGCTCGCTCCCCTCGCCGCTGGCGAATCGGCCGGATTGATGTCCGATGCGGGGTGTCCCGCCGTGGCGGATCCCGGAGCCATGCTGGTTCGCCGCGCTCACGAGCTGAATATCCCGGTCCGCCCGCACGTGGGCCCTTCATCGCTGCTTCTTGCCCTGATGGCGTCCGGACTCGATGGACAGCGCTTCGCATTCAACGGCTACCTCCCCATACGAGAACCGGACCGTTCCGCACGCATCGCGGAACGGTCCGGTT
>DAOLKI010000176.1:0-5776 GCA_035331665.1 Rhodocyclaceae bacterium | reverse complement strand
TGGCAGACACGGGACATGATCTTGCTCTCCAGGAATTCTCGGGTTGAGTGCTCGCAGCATCCGAGCGAAGCCGAGCATTATACGAGAGAGGCTGCGCTGACTGCAAATGGTTTTTCGCGCCGCGCACGGGCGAAAAAAAAGGGCCGGCAATCCGCCGGCCCTGAACCTAGGAGACCTGATCAGCGTGAAGGGTCACGCGGCCGCGCGGGTGCGGCGGCGGGCAATGGCGCCCATGACGCCGAGGCCGGCAAGCATCATGGCGTAGCTCTCGGGTTCCGGCACCGGCGCATAGACGAGGAAATCCTGGTGCCGCGGACTGTACAGCTGATCGACACTGTAGGTCACGGCCTGGGTGGCGATCGCTCCCCAGTTGATTCCGTTCAGCGCGGTCTGGGCGGCGGCGTTGGTGCTGGAGGCCTTGAACGTGCCCGACGTGAAGCTGAAGGTGCCGCTGGTCTCGTAGAGCACTTCCCAGATCATCGCCTGGTAGGCCGCGGAATTGTTGGCGTTGGTGGGACCGCCTGCGGCGAGCATGTAGGAAATGGCCTTGTCCATGGACAGGGACTTCGCGGCGCCCCACGCCAGGACGCCGTCGACCACCGAGTAGTCCGTGTAGGTGGTGTTGAAGGAGAACGACTGGGCCAGGTCCGTACAGAATGTGGCGAAGGAGTTCCCGTTCAGGGTGCCGACGAATTCCCCGGCACCGCCGTTGTAGGAGGGGCCGCTGGTCTGGATCGACTTGGCGGGAGTGAACGCGTAGTTGGTCAGCTTGACCGTGTCGGCCAGGGCGGGACCGG
This sequence comes from Rhodocyclaceae bacterium, assembly GCA_035331665.1. Taxonomy (GTDB): domain Bacteria; phylum Pseudomonadota; class Gammaproteobacteria; order Burkholderiales; family Rhodocyclaceae; genus JAEUNJ01. Next base: position 4,979 of record DAOLKI010000176.1, on the reverse strand, counting down.
CGAAGGCCGTCGCGATGGCCACAGCGGCGATGCCTTTGACCATGGATTGCAGTTTCATGCGTATTTCCTTTCGAATGGTGGAGGTAATGAGAAAAGCATGAATTCCTTGTTCTCACGGCCGCAAGATAGCAGCGGGGTAAACGCGCGGACAATGGTCCATTCGGACTAATCGCCCGTCTTTTGCGTGACCTCCATCACGGGGCGCGGAGTGTTATCGGGGCGAGCGTGACGGAATTCCGGACCCCGTGGTCCAGGGCCCTCCGTCCGGGGCACGGGCAGCGATGCGCCGGCCCCGCAAAGAAAAAAGCCGGCGCGAGCCGGCTTTCTTCCGAGGGGGAAACGAATCATCCCAGGCGCGTGCGGCGGCGGGCGATCGCCCCCATGACGCCGAGGCCGGCCAGCATCATGGCATAGGTCTCGGGTTCGGGCACGGCCGTGATGACCAGGAAGTCCTGATGGTCGCGGCTGTACAGCTGGTCCACATGGTAGGCCACGGGGGTCGCCGGAAGGGCGGCCCAGTTCACACCGCTCAACATCGCTTGCGTGGCGGCATCGCTGCTGCTGGCCTTGAAGTTGCCGGAGGCAAAGCTGTAGGCAGTCGCGGGGGTCTCGTAGAGGATTTCCCAGATGATGGCCTGGATGGCCGCCGACTGGACGGCGTCGGTCGGCTGTCCGAAGGAGAGGACGTTGGAGATGGCGCGGTCCAGGTCCAGCGACTTGGCGGCGCCCCAGGCGGTGACGCCATCCACCACGGAGTAATCCGTGTAGGTGGTGCCCAGGTTGAACGTCTGGAACAGGTCGGTGCAGTAGGTCAGGAACGAGTTCCCGTTCAGGGTGCCGGTGAACTCGCCCGCCGGCCCGCTGTAGGTCTTGGCGGGGGAGGTGATGCTCACGCTCAGGGGCTTGGCCGGCGTGAAAGCGAAGTCCGTCAGCTTGACGGTGTCGGCCATGGCCGGCGCGGCGAAGGCGGCGGAAATGGCAAGGGCAACGATGGACCGCGTGATTTTTTGGCTTTTCATGAAGATCTCCTTGGATGGTGGGTCGGATTGGCTTTCGGATGACCGAATTTCAATCACGGCCTCACCATAAATGGGGTGGGGTGACCACGCAATGGCCCGTTCGGACTATTGTCGCAATTCCGGCGTGACGAAATTCACGGTCGAAGGACGCGCCCGGGCATCGTTGCTCTCCGCCGCGGCCGACCGTGGTGTAGGACCGGCCCGGCGACGGCGACTTGGCGGGCGCCAAAGCCTTACAACAGGCCGCGTTCGGAAAAGGAGAGGGGCGTGGCCTGGCCGGCCACGATGAAGTGGTCGAGCACCTTGACGTCCACGAGCGACAAGGCCTGCTTCAGCGTGCGGGTGAGCAGTTCGTCGGCCCGCGATGGCTCTGCCATGCCGGATGGATGGTTGTGGGCGAGGATGACGCCGGCGGCATTATGTTCCAGGGCGCGTTTGACGACTTCCCGCGGGTACACGCTGGTCTGCGTCAGCGTGCCGCGGAAGAGTTCCTCATGGGTGATCAGGCGGTTCTGCGCGTCCAACCACAGGGCCATGAACACCTCGTGGGGCAGCTGGGAGAGGCGCAAGCGCAGCCAGTCGCGCACGGCACCCGGGGCCGAGAATACGTCCCGGACGGGCAGGCCCTCGGCGAGGGCCCGCCGCGCCAGTTCCATGGCGGCGGAGAGTTGCGCCGCCTTCGCGGGCCCCAAGCCCGGGATCCGCGCCAGGTCGCCAGGGGTGGCGCCGGCCAGCCGGGCGAGGCTTCCGCCATGGGCCGCGAGCAGGTCCCGGGCGAGCTCGACGGCGCTCTTCCCGCGCGTGCCGACGCGCAGGAAGATGGCGAGCAGTTCGGCCGGGCTCAGTGCCTCGGCGCCGAGTTTCAGCAGGCGTTCCCGGGGCCGTTCGTCCTCGGGCCAGTCGCGGATGGCCATGGGTTAGAATCCGTCGCATTCAATCCGCGCGATTCTAACCGCAATGGCTGAACTGGATGACAGGCGCATCGTGCTCGGGGTGACGGGCGGCGTCGCCGCCTACAAGGCCGCCGAACTGACCCGGCTGCTCTGCAAGGCCGGTGCCGCCGTCGATGTGGTATTGACCGAGGCGGCCGGCCATTTCGTGACCTCCACCACTTTCCAGGCCCTGTCCGGGCGACCGGTATTCAGCGGCCTCTGGGATGGCGGGCCGCGGGGCATGGCCCACATCGACCTGAGCCGCGGCGCGGATGCCGTGGTGGTGGCTCCGGCGACCGCTGATTTCATCGCCAAACTCGCCCACGGCTTCGCGGACGACCTGCTCTCGACCCTGTGCCTGGCCCGCGATTGCCCCCTTCTGGTGGCGCCGGCCATGAACCGGCAGATGTGGGACAACCCGGCCACCCGGCGCAACGTGGATCGCCTGCGGGGGGACGGGATCGCGGTCCTCGGTCCGGCCAGCGGGGAGCAGGCCTGTGGCGAAGTGGGCGAAGGGCGGATGCTGGAGGCGCAGGAGATCTGCGAGGAGCTGGTCTCCTTCCTGCAGCCGAAGATCCTCGCCGGCCGGCGCGTGCTGCTGACCGCAGGGCCGACCTTCGAGGCCCTGGACCCGGTGCGCGGCATCACGAACTCCAGTTCCGGGCGCATGGGATTCGCGCTGGCGCGGGCCTGCCGCGAAGCCGGTGCTGCCGTGACGCTGGTCGCCGGCCCGGTATCGCTCCCCACGCCGCGTGGCGTCGTCCGGACGGACGTGGTCTCGGCAATGGACATGCGCCGCGAAGTCATGGCCGTGGTCGGCGACCATGACATCTTTATCGGCGTTGCCGCAGTGGCGGACTACCGGCCGGCCGAATCCCGCGAGCACAAGATCAAGAAGGGCAGCGGGGCGATGACCCTGGAACTCGCCGCCAATCCCGATATCCTGGCGGACGTGGCGGCGCGCAAGAGACCACCGTTCTGTGTCGGTTTCGCGGCGGAGAGCCAGAACCTGGACGAATACGCCCAGGGAAAACGCCTGGCGAAGAAACTGCCCCTGGTGGTCGGCAATCTGGTCCAGCATGGACTGGGTGGCGAGACGAACCAGGTCTGCCTCTACGACGACCACGGGGTGCATCCGATTCCCCCCGCGGACAAGCTCACCATCGCCCGTGCCATCGTGACCCATATCGCCGGCATGCTGTCCTGATCCATGCACCGTATCGACGTCAAGATCATCGATCCCCGCCTGCGCGACAATCCTCCCCACTACGCATCGGCGGGGGCCGCCGGGCTGGACCTGAGGGCTTGCATCGAGGCGCCCATGAAGCTTCACCCCGGCGACACGCGCCTGATTCCCACAGGGATCGCCATCCACCTCGCCGACCCGGGCCTCGCGGCAATCATCCTGCCGCGCTCGGGGCTGGGGCACAAGCACGGCATCGTGCTCGGCAATCTGGTGGGGCTGATCGATTCCGACTACCAGGGCGAGATATTCGTCTCCACATGGAACCGGGGGCACGAGACCTTCACGCTGAATCCCATGGACCGGCTCGCCCAACTGGTCGTCGTGCCGGTTCTGCAGGTGGCCTTCAACGTGGTCGACGACTTTGCCGCCAGCGCCCGGGGCACGGGCGGATTCGGCAGCACGGGCCATGGGTGAGGCGGCCATGCGGCGGCGTTTCCTGGCCTGCGCCGGCGCCATTGGCATCGCCGCGGCGTCTGCGATCCACGCGGCCGAGCCGGACCTGAAGCGGGCCGCCGAGATCGTCGCCAACCGTTGCGCCCTCTGCCACGGGCCGGAAGGCGACAGCGTGAGCCCCATCTTCCCTCGGCTGGCGGCCCAGCATCCGGAATACATCGCGAAGCAACTGGCGGATTTCCAGGCCGGTCGGCGCAAGGGGACCATGAACGACCAGGCCAAGGACCTGAGCCCGGACGAGATGCGCGCCCTTGGAGTGTTCTTCAGCCAGAAGAAAACGAGGCCGCAACGGGTACGGGACGAGGACCTGGGCGGCGTGGGCCGCTACATCTACCTCAAGGGCAATCCCTTTTCGGGGGTTGCCGCCTGCGCGTCCTGCCATGGCCCCAGGGGGGCGGGCACCGTCCAATTGCCGCGCCTGGCGGGCCAGCACGCAGCCTACCTGGAGACCCAGCTCAAGGACTTCACCAAGCGCGAACGCACCAACGACAACGCGATCATGCACACCATCGCGTCCAAGCTCACGGAACTAGAAATGAACGCCGTCGCCGCCTACATCAGCACCCTGGACTGAGCGGCGAACCCCACCCCGGAAACGACAACGCCCCGTTTCCGGGGCGTTGTGCATTGGCGCGATGCGACCGGTCAGGTGGACATCTCGGTCAGGATGTTGCGCAGCCAGCTCTCCGCGTAGGTGTGCTCCATCTTGGCGATGGAGAAGTCCGCGGGGGAGATGCCTCCCGAGTTGGCCACTGCGGTGATCTTGCCTTCGGCCACCTTGTAAACGGCTGCGATGCTGACCGACTCGTGCTCGCTGACCGCGCTGTAGCAGACGTTGATGCCGGACAGGTCGGTCGTCTCGCGGCCGTTCATGAGCGCCACCACGTTCGTCGCGCAGACCTTCGCCTGGGAGTTGGCCGAGTAGCCGGACTTCGGCATCGGCGCCCCGGTGGAGGGCGGCGCGCAGGCGTCGCCGATCACGTGGATGTCCTTGTGGTTGGCCGACTCGAAGGTGACCGGGTTCACCGGGCACCAGTTCTTGTCGGGTCCCACGAGGCCCGCGGCCACGGCGATCTGGCCGGCGCGCTGCGGCGGGATGAAGTTCACCACGTCGCCCTTGAAGTCCTCGATGCCTTCCACGACCAGGGTCTTGGCCCCGGCTTCGACGCGCGTGACCTTCTTGGCCGGCACGTACTCGAAGATGCCCTTGTAGTACTCGTTCCAGGCCTTGGTGAACAGCGGCTTCTTGGAGACCACGTCCGGGTTCGCGTCGAGGAGCAGCAGCTTGCTCTTCGGCTTGTGCTTCTTCAGGTAGGTGCCGATCATGCA
>DAOLKI010000175.1:0-5838 GCA_035331665.1 Rhodocyclaceae bacterium | reverse complement strand
GCGGTGCGCGCCGACCTGTTCCCGACGGCTGCCGCCGTGGCTCGCCTGGCCCTGCCACGGTTCGCCGCGGGCGAAGGCGTCGCCGCGGAATCGGCGGCGCCGGTCTACGTGCGCGACAAGGTGGCGCTGACCACCGCCGAGCGTCTGGCCCGGGGAGGGCTGCGGTGAGCGCCGTTCCCGCTCCACGGCTGGAATTCGTGCCGATGGCGATGGCCGATGTCGAACGCGTCGCGCGGGAAGAGGCGGCCATCTACGAATTTCCCTGGACCTTCGGCAACTTCGCCGATTCCCTGGCTGCCGGATACTCATCCTGGGTGGCCCGCGAGGCGGGCCGGCTCGTCGGGTATGCGGTGATGATGCTGGTCATCGACGAGGCGCACCTGCTCAACATCAGCGTCCTGCCGGAGCTGCAGCGCCGCGGTCGCGGCTCGGCGCTGCTGCACCACCTCTTCGGCGTGGCGCGCGGCCACGGTGCGACCAGGATCTTCCTGGAGGTCAGGCCCTCGAACGACTCCGGCCGGGCGCTCTACGCCCGACATGGCTTTGCCACGGTCGGCGAGCGGCGCGGATACTACCCGGCGAGGAGTGGCCGGGAACACGCCATCGTCATGGCGCGGGATCTTTGAATGGGCAGCCGGCGCGACGCGATCCTGCGCGAGATGGGCCTCGGACCCCTGTGGCGCCTGCGCGTGCCGCCGGCGGCGAACGACGTTTCCGCCACGCCTGCCGGGCTGTCCGTGTCCGCGATTCCGCCGGCGGCGGACATTCCGGCGCCGGGCGACGGGGCGGCGACCGATTCCCGCGCGTCGGCCATCGCGTCGCTGGACTGGCCGGCTCTCGCCGCCGCCGTCGCCGACTGCCGCGCCTGCGGCCTGTGCCGCGGACGCAAGCAGGCGGTGCTCGGGGTCGGCGACCGCGAGGCGGACTGGCTCTTCGTCGGCGAGGGACCGGGGGCGGAGGAGGACGAGCGGGGCGAACCCTTCGTCGGCCAGGCGGGCAAGCTGCTCGATGCGATGCTGGCGGCCATCGGCCTGCGCCGCGGCGCAGACGTCTACATCGGCAACGCGGTCAAGTGCCGTCCGCCGAACAACCGGACTCCCGAAGCCGCGGAAACCGCCGCCTGCTGGCCCTACCTCGCGCGGCAGATCGACCTGATCCGGCCCCGCCTGATCGTCGCCCTGGGCAGACCGGCCGCCCAGACCCTGCTGAACGCCGACGTGAAGATCGGGGCGGCCCGCGGACGATTGTTCGACCACCGGGGAATTCCGCTGATCGTCACCTACCACCCCGCCTACCTGCTGCGCAACCTGACCGACAAGGCCAAGGCCTGGGAGGATCTGCTGTTCATGCGGCGGACCATGCGCGGCCTGAAGGACGCCTGATGTCCCACGGCGGTTCCACCAGGGCCATCTTCTACGCGCTGGGCGCCAATGCCGGCATCGCCGTCGCCAAGTACGCGGCGGCCCTGTGGACCGGATCCGGTTCCATGCTGGCGGAGGCCATCCATTCGACGGCGGACTGCGCGAACCAGCTGCTGTTGCTGTTGGGCATGCGCCAGGCGCGCCGGCCGGAAAGCGAGGACCATCCCCTCGGCCATTACCGTGCCCCCTATTTCTGGGCCATGGTGGTGGCCCTGCTGCTGTTCTTCATGGGCGGCGCGTTCTCGGTCTACGAGGGTGTCGAGCGCCTGCGCCACCCGCAGCCCCTGGCGAACGGCGTGGTCGCCATGGCGGTGCTGGGCATCGCCGTCGTGCTGGAGGCCTTCTCGCTATGGGGCGCGATGCGGGAGATCCGCAAGGAGTCGGGCGGAAAGCCATTCCTGCGCTGGTTCCGCGAAACCCGCCAGTCCGAGCTGATGGTGGTGGCCGGCGAGGATATCGCGGCGCTGGCCGGCCTCGCGCTGGCTTTCGTGGCGGTTTCGGCCACGGTGATCACCGGTGACCCGCTGTGGGATGCGCTCGGGACCCTGGCCGTCGGCGTGGTGCTGATGGTCATCGCCCTCGCGGTGATGGTCGAGGTGAAGAGCCTGATCGTCGGCGAATCCGTGGCGCCGGAGATGCGCCGGGAGATCGCCGAATTCCTGGCCGGCCAGGCGGAGATCGCGTCGGTGATGAACGTGATCACCCTGGCCTGGGGGGAGAAGGTGGTCATCGCGGTGCAGGCCCGCATGCGCGACACGGATTCCATCTCCGGCACCGAACTGGTCCGCCGCATCAACGCGGTGGAGGCGCGGCTGCAGGAGCGCTTCCCCGCCGCGCGCTGGGTGTTCTTCGAGCCGGACGAGCCGCGCCAGGACGCCCGAACCTGATCCGCCCGCGGGCGCCCCGGCAGGGATCAGCGCGCCAGCGCCGCCATGCGGCGGTCATGGAGGCGGCCGAGAAGGATCATCGCCGAACCTGCCCCGGCGAGGGCCATGAACATGTCCCACTGGGTATCCCACGGATCCCCCTGGGTGCCGAGGAATTCATCCGCGCCCTGGCCCAGGATCAACGCCGACCACCATTCGATGAACTCGTAGCAGGCGCTGATCGCGAGCGCCACGCAGATGCACAGGAAGGCCGCCATGCGCCGGCCACGGACGTAGGCGCCGCGCAACAGGATCTCCCGGGCCGCGACGGCGGGCACGAAGCCCTGGAAGAAGTGGCCGATGCGGTCGTAGGGATTGCGTTGCATGTCGAACAGTTCCTGCAGCCAGAAGCCGAGCGGCACCCGGGCGTAGGTGTGGGTGCCGCCGAGTATCAGGACCAGGGCGTGGGCCCCGATCAGGACGTAAAGCAGATCGGTCAGGGGGAAGCGCCGCCGGGTCAATGCCAGCAGCGGCAGCGCAATCAGGACCGGGAACACTTCGAGCAGCCAGGTGAGCCGGTCGTAGGGCGCGATGGCCGACACGGCGAGGGCGGCGACGACCACGGCGGCAACGGCCAGCGGAACCGCCATGGGCGGCGACGGTGCGGGCGAGGAGGTCGTCATGGCGGGAACGGTCGATGTCGGCGTGTCTCGGCCGGAAAATACACCAGTCCGTCCGCCGCGAGGTGGGCTGCGCCCGGGCGGCAAGGTTGGTATGATCCTCCGATGCCATCCGGGCCGCGCGAGCCTGCGGCGAGCCGGAATGCAAAAGGGGCGATTCCATTGGAATCGCCCCTTGGATTCTGGCTCCCCGACCTGGGCTCGAACCAGGGACCTACGGATTAACAGTCCGGCGCTCTACCGACTGAGCTATCGGGGATCGAACGAGGCGCGCATCTTAATGGCTTTGGGGTGGGGCGTCAAGCGAATCGCGGGCGCCGTTGAAGGGCTGGCGCGACGGGAAGAAGACGATGGAACCGAACACGATCTATTGCAAGACGGCGCAGGGCGAAGCGGCCATGCAGCAGCGCACGCGGCTTGTCCAGCGCAACCTTCGCATGGTGCTGATCATCGTGGACGGCCACTCGGACGTGGAGGCCCTGAAGACGAAGATCGCCGATGCGTCCATGGTGGTGCCGGCCCTGCGCGAACTGGAACGCATGGGCCTGATCGAGACGCTGGAGGCCCGGGCGGCGAGGGACCTGGCGCCCAGCACGTCCGCCCAGGACCTCGATTTCGTTCTGGATGGGCCGGCCGAGGCACCGGTCGTCGAGGAAATCATCCTCGGCGACGACGAGCGCCCCGGGGCGGGGGAGCCCGCGGCGGAAAAGCCGGCCCGCAGGAGCCTGCTCTCCCGGCTCGGCGCCAGCATCGGGGGCCTGCGCAAACGCGGCGCGGCCCGCCGCGAGGAGCGCGAGTTCAACCAGGCCTACGACGACGGGGAGCCCGAAGAAGTCAGCCTGCGGCGTGTCAAGCGCGGCGGTGACAGGATGTACATCAGCGGCACCCTCTGGGTGCTGATCGGCATCGTGGGTGTCCTGGTCGCGGCGCTGCTGCTCGCGATCCTGTTTCCGTACCAGCGCTACCTGCCCCAGGCCGAGCAGGTGCTGAGCGCCGCTTTGCAGGAGCCGGTCCGCATCGGCGCCGCGCGCTTCTCGTTCACGCCTTATCCGAACGTCACGCTGGAGCGCCTCACGATCGGCACGGAGGGCAAGGGCAGCGTCAGGGCGGTGCGGATGATTCCGAACCCGTTGTCGCTTCTCGGATCGGGGCTCGACATCCGCGACCTGCAGGTGGATGGCGTTCGGCTGGATTCCCAGGGCATGGCGCGCGCCGCGCGCTGGTTCGCCGCAGGATCCGGCGGCGCCAGCCTGCCGACCGCGCGAATAGAGAACCTCGTGGTGGCGCTGGGGACGACGGAGACGGGCGCCCTGCGCGGGGAAGCGGTTTTCGCCGGCGGGCGTCTGAAGCAGCTCAACCTGAAAAGTGCCGACGGCAGCATCACGGTGGTGGCCATCCCGCGCGACGGAGGATTCGAACTGTCGGTGTCGGGGAACGGCTGGAAGCTGCCCCTGAAAACGGACCTGGCGATCGACTACATCGACGCCAAGGCCATGGCGGACGGGAAAGGGCTGCGCGTCTCCAAGGCCGATCTGCGTATCCACGACGGCATACTGGAGGGCGTGGGCGAACTGGACTGGAGCGCGGGGCTCGCCGTGACGGCCACGCTGGAGCTGAAACGGGTGAACGCCGCCAAGCTCCTGCCGGTGCTCGAGCCCGATCTCAACGTCGATGGCGACATGAGCGGCCGGGTGCGCCTCGAGGGGAGCGCCTCCGATGCGGCGAAGTTGCTCGGCCGCCTGAAGGCCGACGGCGACCTGTTCCTGAGCCGCGGGACCGTGCATCGGTTCGATCTCGTGGAAGCGGTACGGTCCACGGGGCGGCAGCCCACGCGGGGCGGCTTCACGAAGTTCGAGCAGTTGAACTTCGCCGCGGTGCTCGACGCGGGGACTTTGCGCCTGGATCGGATCCGCCTGGCGTCGGGCCTGCTGTCGGCGGCCGGCGACATGCAGGTCGATGCTTCGGGCCGGCTCGGCGGCCACCTCGACGTGGAGATGAAGGGCTCCGCCACCGTTGTCCGGGCACCGGTGGTCGTCGCGGGGACGCTCAAGGAGCCCCAGCTCAGCGCGACGCGGATCTCGCGCTGAAGAAGAAAGGGCGCCGCATCGCGGCGCCCTTCGGTACGTCGGCCGGTGCCGGCCTGGCGTGAGGAATCAGGCTTCGACGGCCTTCTGGATCCGGTTCAGGGCCTCCTCCAGGTTCTTCATCGACGTGGCGAAGGAGATGCGGAAATAGCCCTCGGCGCCGAAGGCGGAACCCGGCACCACGGCGACGCCGACGGTCTCCAGCAGATATTCGGAAAAGGCCATGTCGGTGGCCTCCTTCAGCTTGCCCCTGGCATGGAGATCCGCGATGGCCGGGCGCGCATCGGGAAAGGCGTAGAAGGCGCCGCCCGCCGGGATGCACTTCATCCCCTTGATCTCGTTGAAGCGCTTGACGACGAAGGCGTGGCGTTCGCGGAAGGCCGTCACCATCGGGTCGATGCAGGACTGGTCGCCATTCAACGCCGCCTCCGCCGCCACCTGGGAGATGGAGGTCGGGTTGGACGTGGACTGGGACTGGAGGATCTCCATCGCCTTGATGATCTTCTCCGGGCCCGCCGCATAGCCGATGCGCCAGCCGGTCATGGAGTAGGCCTTCGACACTCCGTTCAGGACGATGCAGCGGTCCTTCAGCTCCGGTGTCGCGTTCAGGATGTTGACGAACTTCTGGCCCGACAGGTTCACGTGCTCGTACATGTCGTCCGTGGCCACGAGCACCTGGGGATGGCGCTTCAACACCTCGCCCAGGGCCTGCAGTTCCGCCAGCGTGTAGACGGCGCCGGTCGGGTTCGACGGGGAGTTGATCATGAAGAGCTTGGTCTTCGGCGTG
>DAOLKI010000174.1:0-5844 GCA_035331665.1 Rhodocyclaceae bacterium | reverse complement strand
GGAATTGACCGTGACCACCTCGGGGCACCCCAGGAAAGCCGCCAGTTCCTGCTCGAAGGCCACCGTTTCGGGACCCATGCCCACCCATCCCGATTGCATCACCCGGGTCACGGCGGCAATCTCGCCTTCCCCGAAACTCGGCTTTCCAAAGGCTATGAAGTCGTCCAAGGGTCTCCCCGGGCGCGGTCAGGGCCGGCGGCCCGCCAGCAATTCCTCGAAATAGGCGATGGTGGCCACCAGTCCCTGCTCCAATCCGACGACCGGTTTCCAGTCCAGCCTCTCGCGCGCCAGCGTGATGTCCGGCTGGCGCTGGCGCGGGTCGTCTTCCGGCAGCGGACGGAACTCGATCGTGGAGGACGACCCCGTCAGGTCGACGATCTTCCGCGCCAGGGCCGCGACGGTCATCTCGACCGGGTTGCCCAGGTTGACCGGCCCGGTGAAATCATCCGGCGAGCCCATCAACCGGACGATTCCATCGATCAGGTCCGCCACGTAACAGAAGGACCGGGTCTGGCTGCCGTCGCCGAACAGCGTGATCGGGTCGCCGCGCAGGGCCTGTACGATGAAGTTGGAGACGACCCGGCCGTCGTTCGGATGCATGCGCGGTCCGTAGGTGTTGAATATCCGGGCCACCTTGACGCGCAAACGATACTGCCGCCAGTAGTCGAAGAACAAGGTCTCCGCGCAGCGTTTTCCTTCGTCGTAACAGGAGCGGGGACCGATGGGATTGACATTGCCCCAGTAGTCCTCGCGTTGCGGATGAACATCCGGGTCCCCGTACACCTCGCTGGTGGAAGCCTGGAGGATCTTCGCGCCGACGCGCTTGGCCAGACCGAGCATGTTGATGGCGCCATGGACGCTCGTCTTGGTGGTCTGCACCGGATCGACCCCATAATGGATCGGCGAGGCCGGACATGCCAGGTTGTAGATCTCATCGACCTCCACGTACAAAGGAAAGGTCACGTCGTGGCGGATCAGTTCGAACCGCGGGTTGCCAAGCAGGTGGGCGATGTTCTCCCGGGAGCCGGTGTAGAAATTGTCGGCGCAGAGGACGTCATGACCGGCGGCGATCAGCCGCTCGCACAGATGGGAGCCCAGGAATCCGGCACCTCCGGTGACCAAGACGCTCTTGCGCAAACCGTACTGCGTGACCTGCACTCTCATGCCTGATTCCTCCGCCTGGCTTGCCGTTGCGCGATGCGGTCGTATCGCGTCGATGCCGGGGCCAGTTTAGCCGACTGGCCATCCGCCGCGCATCCCGGCATGGCAGTCCCGCGGATCCGAGCCGCGCGGCGGCCGGCGTCGCGCGACTGCCTGGCCCGCTCAGGGTGCGCCCGGGTCGGGAAAACGGCTCTGCGCCAGGGCGGTGCGCACGGCCGCGACCCTCGCTTCGCGGACTCGTTCCGGAATGTGGGCTGCATCGGCGCACGACCGCGCGATGGCGCCCGCGTCCACCTGCCGGGCCGCCGCTGCCGCAGCGAGCCATAAGGCCCGCTGGGGATAAGGCCGGTCATCCCAACCCAGCCGGCCCCGGAAGTCCGCCTCGCAGGCACCGAGCACCTGCGCGAGGCGCTCCGGACGGCGGAAGACGTCGCACTGTTCGAGGATCTTCACCATCGTCGCGGGGCGCAGCCCGTCGACCTTGTGCACGTCCCCGTGCAAGCGGGCCGTGAGGACGGCGATGTCGCGGCATTCGGCGGGCACCCGCAGGCGTTCGCACAGGGGATCGAGCAGCGCGACGCTGCGCGCCTCGTGCCCCAGGTGGCGCGGCAGCACGTCGGGCGGCGTTCCGGCCTTGCCCAGGTCGTGGGTCAATGCCGCGAAGCGGGCCGGCAGGGAGAGACCCAGGTGCGCGGTGGCGTCCATCACCAGCAACATGTGGGCGCCGGTATCCACCTCCGGGTGGTAGTCCGCCCGCTGCGGCACGCCCCACAGGGCATCCACCTCCGGCAGCAGGCGGGCAAGCGCGCCGCACGCGCGCAACACCTCGAGCATCCGCGCTGGCCGGCCTTCCATCAGGCCGCGTGCGAGTTCCTGCCAGACCCGCTCGGGCACGAGGGCGTCCGCCTCGCCCGCTTCCACCATGCGGCCCATCAGCGCCATGGTGTCCGTCGCGACGGCGAAATCGGCGAAGCGGGCCGCGAAGCGGGCCACCCGCAGGATCCTCACCGGGTCTTCCGCGAAGGCCGGAGACACGTGCCGCAGCACCCGCCGTTCCAGGTCCGCCCGGCCGTCGAAGGGATCGATCAGCGTGCCGCCGTCATCCCGGGCCATCGCATTGATGGTCAGGTCCCGGCGCGCCAGGTCCTCGTCCAGGGTGACATCCGGTGCGGCATGGAACACGAACCCTTTGTACCCGGGGGCGGTCTTGCGTTCGGTGCGGGCCAGCGCGTATTCCTCGTTGGTTTCCGGGTGGAGGAAGACCGGGAAATCCTTGCCCACCGGCCGGAAGCCGCGGGTCACCATTTCCGCCGGGGAAGCGCCCACCACGACCCAGTCCCGGTCCTGGACCGGCAGCCCGAGCAGTTCATCGCGGACGGCCCCGCCAACGCAATAGATCTTCATGGCGACCGGCCGGGCGCGCCGTCAGCGACCGGCCCGGGTGCGGAACGCATCGAAGCCGCTCACCGCCGCGCCGAGGTAACCGGGGGCAACGGCCTCCAGGGAGGTCGGCACAATGCCGAAGGGGAATTCCGTCCCCGCGGGGCAGACATTCGGCACCTGCATGGAGCGCACGTTGTCCCGGGTCATCGGCCCGCCGGGGACCCATTCCATGACAAATGCCTGGAGATGGGCGATCGGCAGGGGCAGCCCGAGGACGGCCCGCCGGTGGCCCGAAACGCGTCCCGCGTAATCGACCAGTTCGCGCAGGCTGTATTCGCGGGGACCGCCGAGGTCGTAGGCGTGGCCTGTCGATGCCGGCTCGGACAGGGCCGCAACGAAGGCCGCCGCCACGTCCTCCACCCAGACCGGCTGGAAACGGGCTTCCGGGCAGGCCAGCGGGACGGCCGGGGCAAGTCTCAGCAGGCCGGCGAACAGGGTCAGGAAGGAATCGCCGGCGCCGAAGATCACCGAAGGCCGGAAGATGGTCACCGCCGGCCCGCCGATCACCCCGACGGCCTCCTCCCCCGCCGCCTTCGAACGCAGGTAACCCGACGGAGCGTCGCCGGCTGCCCGCAGGGCGGACATGTGCAGCAGGCGGGGCACCCCGGCCACGGCCGCCGCCCGCGCGATCCGTCCAGGGAGTTCCACATGGGCGCGGGCGAAGCCCTTGCCATACGGCCGTCCTTCACCGCCTTTCAGGATGCCGACCAGATTGACGACGGCATCCCGCCCCCGCACCAATCGCGCCAGCGTCGCATCGTCATGGACGTCGGCCTCGACCACCTCGGCGGCGGGAAGCACCAGAAGATGCTTCGCCCGTTCGCGACGGCGCGTCGGGACGGTGACCCGGGCACCGGCACGCTGCAACCGGCGCGCCACGGCGCTGCCGACGAAGCCGGAGCCGCCGACCAGCAGGACGTCCATCAGGGCAGGTCTTCGCCGGGTTCACCGCCGCGGCCGGGCTGGATGATGCCCAGGCGGGTCTTCAGGGATTGGGGGCGTTCCTCGAACAGGGCGGCGTAATAGACGGCGTTGCTCATCACCTTCTTCACGTAATCGCGCGTCTCGTTGAACGGGATGGTCTCCGCGTAGATCGCGCCCTCCAGGGGTCGCGCGGCCCGCCACTTGCGCGCCCGTCCAGGGCCGGCGTTGTAGGCCGCTGAAGCGAGGACGGGATGGTTGTCCAGGCTCTCCAGCACCATCTTCATGTAGTGGGTGCCGAGGGTGACGTTGGTGTCCATATCGGTCACCCGCCCGGGTTGAAATCCGGCCAGGCCGATCTTGCGCGCCACCCATTTGGCGGTGGCCGGCATGAGTTGCATGAGGCCCTGCGCGCCGGCCGACGATTTGGCCTGCAGGATGAAGCGGCTCTCCTGGCGCATCAGTCCATAGACCCAGCCGTTGTCCAGGGCCAGTTCCCGGGCCTTGGGCTCCACCTTGTCGCGAAACGGCGCCAGGTAGCGCAGGCCGAAGTCGTGTTGGGCCTGGGTCCGGTCGGCCGTGTTGATGGTCCGGTCGTAGATATCCTGGCTGCGCGCCAGTTCCGCGGCCGCAAGCAGTTGCCGGTCGTCCATGCCGCGCAGCGTGAAGTTCCATTCCCTGACCGCTTCCACGCGCATGTCCAGTCGGAACAGGGCCAAGGCCCGGCGCAGGCCCGGCGTGGCGGCCGCGGCCGCCGTCTCGTCCCGGGTGGGCGGCATTGCACGGGGCGGAACGCTGATCGCGCGGCCCATTTCCTCATCGGCCAGGTTGCCGTAGAAGCTCGCCTGCCCGGCGATGCGCTGGTACAGGGCACGGGCCTCCTCCCGATGCCCCTGGGCGGCCAGCGCCCGGCCGTACCAGTAGGTCCAGGTCGGCTCGGCGGACTGGCTGGCGGCCATTTGTTCGATGCTGCGCCGGACCCCCGCCCAATCCTGGTTGCGCAGGGCGGCGCGGACGCGCCAGGCCTGCATCTCTTCCGACAGCGCCAGACTGCCCGCCTTTTCGTACCAGGCGAAGGCCTCGGGGTGGTGGCGCTGGGCCCCCTGCCAACCCAGGAGCGCCCACCCGTATGCCCGTTCCGCGTCCGGAAACCGTGCCTCGATCCTGCGCCACTGGTCCCGCGCCGCCTCCACGTCCTGGCGGGCCAGGCGCTGGACGGCAAACAACACGATTTCCCGTTGCCCCCGGCCGGCGGCGGCGGAGGACTGGCGCTCGAGGAACCTGGCCGGCTGGTCGGCGGCCAGTTCCATGGCGCGGCCGTCCGGCCTCTGCGCGGCGGGGAGGAACTGGCCGGCAAACCGGGCCTGGCCGAGCTTCTTCGCCTCCAGTTGCCGGCGGATCCGGTCCCACACGTCCTCCGCCGAAAGCCGGTCTGCGCCGGCGAGGGCTTCCATGACGGGCACGCAGGCATCCGGCAACTCGGTGGCGCCCGACCAGACGGCGCGCGCTTCGTCGTAGGCCTTGGCGTCCTGGGCCGCGAGGCGGTATTGCAGGCGATAGCAGACGAGGTCCGTCTCGGGCTGGACCAGATTCGGGTATTCGGCGGCGAAGATCTCCCACTGTTGCCGACGGCCCAGGGCGCGCAGCCAGTCCGTCCGTAACCGCTCGGCGAGATAGCTGCCCGGATGGCGGCCGAGGAACTCGGCGACCTGGGCTCCCACCGGGCCGTCCACGGCGTCCGCGTCCTCGATGCGCAGGCGCAATACCCAATAACGGGCCCAGGGCTCGAGATCGTGCCCGGACAATCCCTCGGCGGCCTTGGCAAGCCGGACGCGTTCACCGAGCCGGAAGGCGTCCCGGGCCATCAGGAAGCGGTCGTCCGACCCGGACGACGGGGCAACCCGGTGGGTCGGAGCCGGCTTCGCAGTCGCAATGCCGGCCGCGGCCGCCAGGACGGACGCCGTCGGCAGGACCCAGAGCAGGCGACTCAGGCGCGCTTTCTTTTCATTCATTCGATAAATTTCGACGCATCAGACGGTCCAACCGTGGGAAAAATGCCCCGAGTCGAGGATAATTCCGCGTACGCTCCCGCCGGTCCATGATCCCGACCGGCCTCGCAAACGGGCCCCGTGTTGAATTCCGCCAACCGTTTCAATCTAGCACATGCATTCGACACCCACGCCTGAGGAAAATCCCGGGCAAATCGCCGTTATTCGGGCTGATCTGCGACACGAACGCCTGGCGGCGCGCGAATCCATCAATGCCGCGGAACGGACGCGCCTTTCCCCGGATCACCGATGGCATCGTTCATGATCGCGC
>DAOLKI010000173.1:0-5860 GCA_035331665.1 Rhodocyclaceae bacterium | reverse complement strand
CGCAGCAGGTGCAGGTGCTTGTGGCTCATGGCGGATTCCGGCGTATCGAGGTTCTCGAACGGATCATCATACCGCCGTCGCCTTCCCGGAATACGACGGGCAGGCGGGACTTTCCCCGGCACCTCGGAACGCGGACCCGGTCCCCCGTCGCGCCGCCGGCGGTTCAGTCCGGGTCCGCCGCAAGGCGGGCATACAGGTAGGAAATCGCTTCCGACAGGACGACCCGCACGCCTTCGCTGGTGGCCCACCAGCGGGCCGGGTCGAAATCCCGGCTCGGCACGGCGACGATGCCGATGCGCACGGCGTCCCCGAAGGCCTTCTGATAGAGCAGGCGCGTGCGCCGGGCATGGGCACCGAGGGTGAACACCAGTACCGCCCCCGGTCGCACGCCCGCGGCGGCCAGCCACTCGCGCAGGGCCACGGCCGAGGCATAGGTGCGGTCCCGCGCGGCAGACGGGGCCGGGACCGCCACCACCGCGTCATGCGGCAGCCCGATGCGGCGCAGGACCGCCGCCGCGACCTCCGCATGGGTCCCGTATTCCTGCAACGGGGCTCCCCGGGGCACGGGGCCGCCGGTGGTGAATATCTGCCGGTAGCCGCCGCGCACGAATTCGTCGCGGGCTTCGGCCAGCGCGTAGTCGGGCAACCATCCCTCCGCAACGACGACGCCGCCGTCCACGCGGTCCGTGGGGGCGAGGGCGCCGAGCAGGTGGCGCCCCAGCCCGGCTGCGGCCCCGGCCACGACCAGCAGCAACAGGACCACCCCCCGCCAGGTGGGGACGCGGCAATCGCGTCGCCGGGTCAGGGGTCCGAAAAGAAATCGCATGCGGAACGTCGGTGCAGGCTGTGGCCGAGCCGGGAGGTTAAACGCGGGACGGCCCTGCGACAAGAGGCGGGCGCGCGGGGGGCGCCGCGCGGACGGCCGGGCGGGCATCGGAACCCGCCGGACGCCGGCAGGGAGCGCCGTTGCCGGCCGCTGCTAAGATGGTCGTGGACTACGACCCGACCCTGCCCCACGATCCCGATTCCCATGGCACGCGTGATTCCCGACGGCTGGCGCGAACTCGCGGTGACTGGCGCCGCCCGGCGCGAGATCGAGACCCTCGCCATGCTTGCCGAGGGGCTCCCGGAGGCTTTCACGGTCTATCACGGCGTCCATTGGACCCAGGTGGAGGGACGCTACGCGGCCTTCGGCGAGATCGACTTCGCCATCGTGAATCGGAGCGGGGACCTCCTGCTGATCGAACAGAAGAGCGGCTTCCTGGACGAGACGCCGGAGGGCCTGGTGAAGCGCTATCCCGGCCGGACGAAGAGCGTGCCGGTGCAGATGGCCCGCAACCGGGACGCCCTCGTGGCGCGCCTGCGTCAGCGGCCGGGCACCGCCGAGATCCATGCCGACGGGCTGCTCTACTGCCCCGACTACCGGGTCCGGGACCCGGGCAGCGCCGGCCTGGCGCCGGAGCGCATCGTCGACTCGGAAAGCCGCGGACGTCTGGCCTGGGTGATCCGCGATGTCCTGCCCGAAGGGCAGGCGACCCCGGCGGCCGAGACGGTGCACCGCTTCCTGCGCGACGTGATCCGCCTGGAACCGGACGTCAGCGCCCTGCTCGGCCGCGCCCGCGACATGGTGACGCGAGTCTCCGGCGGTCTTGCCCATTGGGCGCGGCAGCTCGAGATGGAGCCCTACCGCCTGCGGGTTTCCGGCACGGCCGGATCGGGCAAGACCCAGCTTGCGCTGGCCGAATTCCGGGCGGCGCTGGCGTCCGGCCGCCGTCCCCTCTACGTCTGTTTCAACCGACCGCTGGCCGACCATTTCGCCGCCATCGCGCCGGAAGGCGGCCTCGCCTGCACCTTTCACTCCCTGTGCGACCTTCTGGTACGCGCGGCCGGCCGGGCCCCCGATTTCAGCGCCGAGGACGCCTTCGAACGCCTGGTGCGGCAGGCGGCGGAGCTGGCTCCGGGGGAGGATCTGCTGTTCGACGCGGTGATCGTGGACGAGGGGCAGGACTTTTCCGAGACCTGGCGGGACCTGGCCCTTCGCCATGCCCGCCCGGGCGCCCGTCTGCTCTGGTTGGAGGACCCGCTGCAGAACCTTTATGCGCGGCCGCCCGTGGCGCTGCCGGGCTGGGTGTGCCTGCACGCCCGCAGCAATTTCCGCAGCCCCCGTCCGGTGGTGCGCATGTTGCGGGCCCTGGTCCCGGGTTGCGAGGTGGTCGAGGCGGCCTCTCCCTTCGACGCGGCCGACGTGGAGGTGCTCACCTACGCCGACGAAGAGGGCATGAAATCCGCCGTCAAGGAGGCGATCCGCCAGTGCTACTCCGCCGGCTTTCGCCGCGAGGACGTGGCCATCGTCAGCTATCACGGGCGCGGCCAGTCCCGACTGATGAACCTAGCCCGGCTGGGCTCCAACACGCTGCGCCGCTTCACCGGCCGCTACGACCTGCTGGGCCAGCCCGTCTATGACGATGGGGACCTGCTCGTCGAGTCCGTCTATCGCTTCAAGGGCCAGTCGGCGCCAGCCGTGATCTTCGCCGAGATCGATTGCGGCGAACTCGACGACAGGGCCCTGCGCAAGCTGTTCGTCGGCGCGACGCGCGCCATGATGAAGCTGGTGCTGGTGGCCTCCGAACCGGCGGCCCGGGCACTTTCGGAACGGCTGTGACAGGGAGGCAGGCGAGATGTGTGGCCGTTATGCGCTGAACCACCGGCCGGCTGACCTGATCCGCATATTCGAGCTGATCGGCTGCGCGGATTTCGGGCCCCGTTACAACATCGCGCCGACGGCCGAGATTCCCGTGGTCCGCCTCGCGCCGGAGGGCGGGCGGGTGGCACACCTGCTGCGGTGGGGCCTTGTACCCCACTGGGCAAAGGACCCGGCCATCGGGGCGAAGCTCAACAACGCCCGCGGCGAAACGGTGGCGGAGAAACCTTCGTTTCGCGATGCCTTCCGCCGCCGCCGCTGCATCGTGCCGGCCACGGGCTTCTACGAATGGAAGGCCGAGGGGCGCGTCAAGCTGCCCCATTACATCAGTGCGCCGGACGGCGAGCCCCTGGCCCTGGGCGGCCTGTGGGAGTCCTGGCGGGCACCGGACGGAAACATCCTGCGCACCTGCTGCATCGTCACCACGGGACCGAACGCCGTCATGGCGCCCATCCACGATCGCATGCCGGTCATCCTGTCCCGGGAAGACTGGCAGACCTGGCTGGCGGGACCGCCGGACGACGCGCTGGCCCTGGTCCATCCCTGTCCCGATGCCATGCTGCAGGCATGGCCGGTGAGCCGGCGCGTGAGCCGCGCCGCCGAGGAGGGCGAGGACCTGATCCTGCCGTTGACCGAAAGGGAGACGCCATGAGGACGCGCCGTGACGAGCAGCCGGCCTGGCTGACGAAGGACGGCTCGGAAATCCGCGAGTTGATGCATCCCTCCAGGCATGGCGTGCGGTGGCAGAGCCTGGCGGAGGCCACCGTACCTCCGGGCGGCCGCACGCGGTTGCACCGTCACCGGGCCACGGAAGAGGTCTACCACGTGGTCTCCGGTAGCGGAAGCATGACCCTCGGGCCGGAATGGCTCCCGCTGCTTCCCGGCGACACCGTGTTGATCCCGCCGGGCATGCCCCACTGCGTCGAGGCGACGGGAGCGGCGCCGCTGGTGATCCTGTGCGCCTGCACCCCGGCGTACTCGCACGAGGACACGGAACTGCTGGATTGAGATCCGCGGGGTTACCGCCGATTCGCCACCCGATTCGCCACCCGACTCGCCACCCGATTCGCGCCGCGACCGTCCCCGCGAAGGGTGGGGGGAGTGGGGCGGCGCTGCGCGCCGGAGCCTGAGAACCCCAAAAAGAATGAAGCCACGCAGGCGTGCTTCATTCTGTTAGGGGTTCTTACAGCGGCAGTTCCGCCGCCACCTGCCATTCGCCCTGGTCGCACGCGGGCGGCCGGGCGGCGTCGCCGCGGATGCGCTCGCGCAGGCTGGCCCCCTCGGCCAGCGCCGGCCCGAAGCCCTGCCTTATGGCCGCCTCGTAGTCGGCAAGTTGCCCGCGTCCCGCCAGGGCCGCCAGGCAGGCGTTCGCCGCCGCCTCGCCCGAAGCCACGGCGGCATGGACGCCCATGCCGGTGATCGGGTGGGCAAGGCCGGCCGCATCGCCTGCGAACAGGATGCTCCCGGCCACGAGTCGTTCCCGCAGGCCACCAACGGGCATCAGGCCGCCGATCCGCCGCAGGACTCGTTGCCCCACCTGGCCGAGCAATTGCAGGTGCATGTGCAGGTGGTCGAGCAGTTTTTGCCCTTCGCTCCCCGACCCTGCCTCGTGCGCCACGGCCAGGCTGGCGCGGTCGTCGCCGTTGGGCAGCAGCCAAGCGTGCACGTCGGGGTGTCCGGGGGCGAACAACACCTGGATCTGGCGCCGCGGGCGCGCGAGAGGCAGCGCGTACTGTCGGGTTTCCCGGACTTCCAGGGGCCGCAATGCCAGGCATTCGGCGACCGTCGAGTGGGGACCGTCGGCGGCCACGAGGACGCGGAAGTGGATCTCGCGGTCCTCTCCGGTGGCGACGGAGCGCAGGCGGGCCGTATTGGTCGCCGGCACCAGTTCGAGGATTTCCGTTTCGAGTTGGATCTCGGCGCCTGCCTCGCGGGCCATCTCGACCAGGGAGCGGTCGAAATCCATGCGGTTCACGAAAGTCCCTGCCCCGTCGGACTTGCCGGAGCCCAGCCAGCGGCTGCTGATCCAGCCGAGCCGCGGCTCCCCGCCACCGGGGAAAGCCGGATGGCCGAGGCGGGCCTTCCGGTCGATGCCCAGGACACGCAGACCGCCTTGCGCCGCCACGGCGGCCGCGGCCGCTCCCGCGGGCCCCAGGCCGACTACCAGCAGATCCCGGTCTTCTTGCATGTCGTGGGTTTGCAACGTCTGATTTTTATCAAATGCTAGCCGACGTTCCTGCGGAAATGCAAAGGAAAACAGGGCCTCGACGGCCACCGGATCACGGTGTTTTGCGTTTTCGGGGGTCTCGCCGGGCTCCGCATGGCGGCGAATCTGGGATCATGGCGGCATGGGTCTCATTTCCTGGCTGACCGGGTCGGCTGCCGTCCCGCCGGAACAGGCTGCGCGCATCGAAAAGGCGGTCGACGCGATCGAGCCGAGAATCCGGCTCGTCGGCGGCTATGTTGGCCGGCTGGCGCCGGCAGTCGAAGCGGCGGCGGTCTATTGTTCCGATCTGGCCGCCCGCATCCCCGGCCCGGTGGAAATCGGTCGCGCGGCCTTTGCGGCCGACCCCCTGGTTCATGCCCTGTTCGCCAGCGCGGACGACATCGGCACGATGTTCGCGGCCAGCGAATGTGTTCGGGATCGCATGGCCCAGCCCGGTTTTCAGGGGGACGGATATTGCTGTGCCCTGCTCGGGATGCGCCGCCGGGAAAAGGCGGGGTTCGGCGTCGCCGCCACCGGTTCCGTGCTCCGCCAGGACGAGCCGCAACGGTCTCTTTATTTCGCGGACCACACGCTGGCCGAACCGGCACCGGATCTGGCATCGGCGCGCGTGGTGATTGCCGACGCGATGTTTCGAGGCCTGCTCGAAAGCATTGCCTTCCACGTCGACGAGGTGCGACGGGAGGTGGCCGCCCTGCGCCAGGACACCGCGATGGAACGGGCGCGGATTCGCGCCCGGGCAGGGCCGGAGGCCCATACCAGACACCTGGACGACTTGTGGCAGCGGCTTCGGGCCACCGCCGACGCCCTTTCTCCGGAAGCCCTGCTGGCCACCCTCGCGGACAGCCTGGCAGCACCGGAAAGGCATTTGAGCCTGGAGTCCAGAAATCTGGCGGTGAACCGGGTCGGCATCATCGCATCGGGCGACGCGACGC
>DAOLKI010000172.1:0-5872 GCA_035331665.1 Rhodocyclaceae bacterium | reverse complement strand
ACTGCGACGGCCCCCTGTTCAAGGGCAAGCGGGTGGCGGTGATCGGCGGCGGCAATTCCGGCGTCGAGGCGGCCATCGACCTGGCCGGCATCGTCGCTCACGTGACCCTTCTGGAATTCGACCCGAAGCTGCGCGCCGACGCGGTGCTGCAGGCCAAGCTAGGCAGCCTGCCCAACGTGACGGTGATCACCAGCGCCCAGACCACCGAAGTGACGGGCGACGGCGCCAGGTTGAACGGGCTCGTCTACAAGGACCGCGCCAGCGGGGAAATCCGCCGCGTGGACCTGGAAGGGGTCTTCGTGCAGATCGGCCTGCTGCCGAACACGGACTGGCTGAAGGGCACCCTGGCGCTTTCGCCGCGCGGCGAGATCGAGGTGGATGCCCGCGGCCAGACCTCGTTGCCCGGCGTCTTCGCGGCCGGTGACGCGACGACCGTGCCGTACAAGCAGATCGTCATCGCCATGGGCGACGGCGCCAAGGCGGCGCTGGGCGCCTTCGACCACCTGATCCGCAGTTCGGTGGCCGTACCGGCCGGGGCGGCCACCGGGGCGGTCCCGGCCGCCGCGGCCGTCTGAACGGGCGGGCGGCACGGGCCGCGGCGGCTCCGGTAACATCGGCGCCATGGTCCCGCCCCTCCCCGATGCCCCGGTCGCGCCGCAAGCCGAACGGCTGCACGCGTCGCCGACCGTCCGCGCGCTCCTCTGGATGGCCGGCGTCCTGGCCCTGGTCCTCGGGCTGATCGGCGTCGCCCTCCCGGGCCTGCCCACCACGCCCTTCGTGCTGCTCGCCGGGGCCTGTTTCGTGCGGGCCTCGCCGCGCAGCCACGCCTGGCTGTTGCGCAGCCGGTTGTTCGGGCCGCTGCTGCGGGAATGGGAACAGCATCGCAGCATCCCGCGCCGGGTCAAGCGTTTCGCGCTGGCGGCGATGATCGTGACCGGTGGTTTCTCGGTCTGGTACCTGGCCGGCAGGCCCTGGCTCCAGGCGACGGTGCTGGCGGCCATGGCGGCGGGCTCGGCGATGGTGCTGCGCATCCGGTCCCGGGACTGACCGGCGGGGAAAAGCCGGGGCATTGCCACCTGAACACCAAGGACACAAGGGACACCCAGGGAGCACCAAGGAAGGACATGGTCGTGGGAACAGCGCCCGGACTGCCCGGCATGGGCAATGCCGAAGGAATAGCGAGGCCGGTGGGGCCCTTGCGCACTCGCCCGATGATGAGGGCGCCTGGAAACCCCACTCCCCCGATGCCTTGCCCGCCTCTGCGACTCCGCGCCTCTGCGGCAAGGTCTTCGGGGTTCGCGGGACCGGGGGGATTCGGGCACCGATTGACGCGCCGCGGCCTCGCAGGTCTCTTAGTGGCCGCCCTCGCCGCCGCCGCGTCGGCCACCGCCGACGACGACCGCCGGGTGCGCGAGGCGGCCCTCGGCCGGCTGCTGTTCTTCGACCCGAACCTGTCGCAGCCGGCCGGTCAGGCCTGCGCCAGCTGCCACGACCCGGCGACCGCCTTCGCCGACCCGGATGCCAGCCGCCCCACATCCAAGGGCGTGCACCGGGACCGCTTCGGACCCCGCAACACGCCCACCGCGCTCTACGCGGCCTTCTCGCCTCCCTTGCGCTTCGACCGGGCCGCGGGCCACTACGTCGGCGGCCAGTTCTGGGACGGCCGCGCCGCGACGCTGGAGGCACAGGCCAAGGTGCCCTTCCTCGACCCCCTGGAGATGGCCAATCCGGACGTGGCCGCCGTCGTCGCCAAGGTGCGACGGGCGGCCTATGCCGGCGAGTTCGAGGCCCTGCACGGTGCGCGGGCGTTGGACGAACCGGATCGCGCCTTCGCGCGGATCGCCGCCGCCATCGCCGCCTACGAACGGACGGCCGAGTTGGCGCCGTTCACCTCGAAGCACGATGCCTGGCTGCAGGGGCGCGCCGCCCTGAGCGATCGGGAACTGCGCGGCCTGCGCCTGTTCAACGATCCGCGCAAGGGGAACTGCGCCGCCTGCCATCCCAGCCAGCGGCGGCCCGACGGCGGCCTGCCGCTGTTCACCGACTTCACTTACGACAACCTGGGCGTGCCGGCGAATCCGGACAACCCCTTCTACCGGCTGGGCCGGGCGCACAACCCGCGCGGCGAGGGCTTCGCGGACCGGGGCCTCGGGGCGGCCGTGAAGCGGCGCGCCGAGGACGGAAAGTTCAAGGTGCCGACCCTGCGCAATATCGCCCTCACCGCGCCCTACATGCACAACGGCTATTTCGCGACGCTGCGCGGCGTGGTCGCCTTCTACAACGACCGGGACGTGCTTCCCCGCTGCCGGGGCCGCCTCGCCGCGGCCGAGGCCCAGCGCCGCGGCTGCTGGCCGGCGCCCGAGGTGGCGCGCAACGTCAATCGCGAGGAGATGGGGCGCCTGGGGCTCACGGAACGGGAGGTGGACGACATTGCCGCCTTCCTGCTCACCCTCACCGACGGCTACCGGCCGGAACGCCCGGCGCTTCCGGCCCCGCCCACCGGCTCTGGAGGAGCCACGCCATGAATTCCTCGACCGCCAGGATCTTCGTCGCCCTCGGCGCCCTTTCGGGTGCCGCCTCGGTGGCCCTGGGCGCCGCCGGCGCCCATGCGCTGGCCGGACTGCCCGAAGTGACCGCCAACTGGTTCCGCACGGCCCTGCAATACCAGCAGTTCCACGCCCTCGGCCTCGTCCTCGTCGGCCTGGTCGCGGAGCGGGCCGGCAACCGCTGGGTACTCGCGGCGGGCGCCCTCATGCTCACCGGCACCCTGCTCTTCAGCGGCAACCTGTACCTGCGGGCCCTGCTCGACTTCCACGCCCTGCACGCCGTGACGCCCTTCGGCGGCGGCGCCTTCATCCTCGGCTGGCTGGCCCTGGCGGTCGGGGCGCTGCAGCGCTGAGCGCGACACCCGGAGCGCCGCGCGGGCGCCGGCCCCGCGGCGCTGCCTTACTCCCGGGAAGGGGCGGCCGCCACCTCCTCGAACAGATCCGGATCGGCCATGGTGCCGCGGCAGGCGTCCCTGCCGCAGGCGCAGGCCCAGGCCGCGTAGGCCTCGGACCGGCAGGGGACCTGCAGTCGGTAGTCCCACACCAGTTCCTCGCCCTTCCTCACCGGGCGCAGCGTATAGAGCCAGGCGCGCAGCGGCCGGCTGCCTCCCTCCTCCGCCAGTTCGCAGTTGGGCTCGCAGGCGTGGTTGGCCAGGGCGGCCCAGCCGGTGCCGTCGATGCCCGTGCCGTCCGAAAGGCGCAGGAAGCGCGTATGGCCCTCGTCCACCAGGTCGGGCATCTCGCCCTCGCCGTAGCGGACGCCCTTGTACTCGATCAGTTTGACGCCCGCCTCCAGGTCGCAGGCGGCGAAGAGCCCGCGTCCGTGCAGGCCGCTCTTCTTGACGACGACTTTTGCTGCCATGGTGCTTCGACAATCGGAAAGAAGAAGGAAGGATAGCCGGTCCCGGGGCGGTGCGTACGTCCCGCTTTTCCGGCACAGCATCGCGCCCACCCGTGGAGGGACCCGGCGCGGCTTCCGGTCCGGCGCCGCGCCTGCCCCGCGTGCCATGACCATTGGGAGTGCGGCGCCCGCTTTCCCTGCCTCAGGGACGCCCGCGCAGCTCGCGCACGCCGCACTTCAGGCGGCGCCGGAGCAGGGCGCGCAATGAAACGCCATCCGCATAACCGACCTGCGCCGCGATCTGGTCGATGCTGGCGCCGGTGGTCTTCAGCAGATGCACGGCGCGTTCGACGCGCAGTTCCTGGAAATACTCGAGCGGCGTCTTTCCGAGCACGTCGTGCATGCGGCGGGCCAGCGTGCGCTTGCTGGTGCCGAGCGCCCTGGCGGCGCCCTCCAGGGCAAATCCCTGCCCCAGGGACTCGCGCGCCCAGCGCTCGAAGCGCCCGACCAGGGGATCCGCATGGGCCAGCTGGTGCGGTACCGCGTAGATCGCCTGCGAGGTCCTCGCATCCACCACGAGGTAGCGCGTCGTCAACGCGGCGAGTTCCGGGCTGGCCTGCCGGATGAGGGACAGCGCCAGGTCCAGATGGCTGAGCGCCGCCCCGGCCGTGAGGACGCGGTGCGACGGCACGACGATCCGGGATTCGTCGAGACGCACGCGCGGGTATCGTTTGCGGAACATCGGCGCCAGCCACCAGGTCGTCGTGGCGTCCTCGCCGTCGAGCAGGGAAGATTCGGCCACGACGAAGGTGCCGATGCAGGCCGCCGCCGTGTTCGCGCCCCGGGATGCCCAGTGGCGCAGCAGTTCGCCCACGTCGCGGACTTCGCGCGACGCCAGCGCCGCCGCCAGGGGCCCCGGCATCTTGTGCCCGATCGCCGGGACGATCGCCCAGTCCGGCGCCGCGAGATCCGCGGCATTTTCCACGGGCACCCGCAGGCCCTGGGACGTCCTCGGCGCGCGGCGAACCCCGGCGATCGTCACCTGGAAGCGCAATGAAGTGACGCCCGTCATCTCGGCCAGTTCATTGGCCGTGCCGAAGGCATCGAGCACCGTGGAGAGGCCCGTGTCGAATACGCCGTCGAGGGCGACAACGTGCAGCCGCATGGCAATAACTATATCAATATTGGCAATGTTGCCAGTTGTCCCCTGCCGGGACAGGCCGTAGGCTCTCGTCCGTGTCCTTGATCGAAAGGTGACCCGCATGTACTCCAAGACCTTCGTCGCAAGTTGGGCGGACATGGATTTCAACTCGCACATGAAGAACACGGCCTTCCTGGACCGGGCCGCCGACGTGCGCATGATGTTCTTCTCCGAAAACGGCTTCCCGATGCGCGAGTTCATGCGCCTGCGGGTCGGCCCGGTGATCATGAGGGACGAGGTCGAATACGCCCGTGAGATCGGGTTGCTGGAGACCTTCTCCGTCGATCTGGCCCTGGCCGGCCTGGCCCCGGACGGCAGCCGCTTCCTGATGCGCAACGTCACGCGCAACCTGGAGGGCAAGGTCTGCGGAAAGGTCACGAGCGCGGGCGGCTGGCTGAGCCTCGAAGCGCGCCGCCTGGTCGCCCCGCCGGCGGAACTCATGAATGCGCTCCGGTCGCTGGACCGGACGGAGGATTTCGCCGAGCTTCCGTCGAGCATGAAGCCGGGCGCCTGAATCCGGTGGCGGGGAGGGTCGGCCATCGGGATCGGCAGGCCGGGATGGTTGCGGAGAGAGACCGTGTGTTTCCGGCAACTCTCGCCAAGGTCGCGTGGCGCCAGGCGAGCGCCATTGTCCGCGTGATCCGGCGTCCCGCCGCTCCGCCCGAACGGCTTTCCTGCCGCCAGCGCAGCGGCCTACGGCTTCGAGGGTCCGCCCGGTTTGTGGCATCCTCCAGGCATGGCAGTTCTGATTCCCTCCATAGGTTCCTGCACCTTCGACAGCGGCGGGGAACGGCGCTTCGCCGAACGCCTGGAAGCCAAGCTGGAGGACGACTATCTCTGCTGGTACAACGTGCCCGTCGGGCCGTCGGCGCTGCATCCGGATTTCGTCGTCTTCCACCCGCGGCGCGGCCTGCTGGTCCTGGAGGTGAAGGACTGGCGGGCGGGCACGATCCTCGCCGCCAATCCCGGCCGCTTCACCGTGCACACCGATCGCGGCGCGCTCGAAGTGGAGAGCCCCTTCGCGCAGGCCCGCCGCCATGCCCATGCGGCCGTGGACCTCCTCCAACGCGACCGCCTGCTCGTGTTTTCCAGCGGCCGCGAAGCCGGCAGGCTGACCTTCCCTTGGAGCTATGGCGTCGTCTTCCCCAACCTGAGCCGACGGCAGTTCGCCGAAGGCGAGCTGGGCGGCGTCATCCCGCCCCAGCGCGTGATATGCAAGGACGAGATGCTGGAGGACGTTGAGGCTGAAGCCTTCCAGCAGCGGTTCAGCCTCAACGTCCTCCA
>DAOLKI010000171.1:0-5881 GCA_035331665.1 Rhodocyclaceae bacterium | reverse complement strand
CCGGCCATACCCACGACCGTCCGGTGGTGCTGATCTGCCGCAGCGGCAACCGCTCCGTGGACGCTGGGAACGCCCTGGAATCGGCCGGCTTCACGCAGGTCTACAACGTGCTGCACGGATTCGAAGGCGAACTGGACGACGACCACCACCGGGGCAGCGTCGCCGGCTGGCGTTTCGACGGCCTGCCCTGGGAACAGTGCTGACGGCGCGGCTTCGTTCACTGCGCGGCTGGCGCCGCATCGTGTTGGAGGCGGGCCTCGTCTTCGCCGTCGTGGCGGCCGTGATGCTGTGGCAGTCCCGCGGGCTGCCGGAAGGGCCTGCGCCGGCGCTGGCGGGCCGGCTCCTCGACGGACGCCCGACCGACCTGCCGGGGCAGTTGCAGGCGGCCGGGGGACGTCCGCTGCTGGTGGCATTCTGGGCGACCTGGTGCCCCGTCTGCAAGGCCGAGGCCGGAAACCTCGAGGCGGTGGCCCGGGACTGGCCCACCGTGACCGTGGCGATGCAATCGGGCGACGCCGACGCGGTGGCCCGCTACCTCAGGGACAACGGTCGCCACTTTCCGACGATGGCGGACGATGGCGACCGCATGACGCACGATTGGCGGGTGCGCGGCGTGCCGACCCATTTCGTGGTGGATGGAAAGGGCAGGGTGCGCTTCCGCGTCGTCGGATACGCGACGGAACCGGGTCTGCGCGCCCGCCTGTGGTGGGCGCAGCGGTTCCCCGAATGAGCGGCCGGCGGCGGCGGACCCGGCGCGAACCCGGGACATGAGCCCGCCGACCGCGCTCCTCGCCTGGTCCGTCTGGGGCCTGGGGGCGCTGCTCTACCTGATCGGCTTCTACCAGCGCGTCGCGCCGGCCGTCATCACCGATCACCTGATGGCCGATTTCGCGATCGGCGCCGCCGCCCTGGGCAACCTCTCGGCCTTCTACTTCTACGCCTACGTGGCCATGCAGATACCGACCGGGGTCATCGCCGACCGCTGGGGCCCGCGCCGGCTGCTGACCGCCGGGGCCGGCGTGGCCGCGCTCGGCACAGTGCTCTTCGCCATGGCCCCGGATATCGTGTGGGCCTCCGCCGGCCGACTGTTGATCGGCGCCTCCGTGGCCGTGGCCTTCGTCTCCATGCTGAAGCTGGCCAGCCACTGGTTCCCGCCCGAGCGCTACGCCCTGGTCTCCGGCATGGCTCTGGCCATGGGTGTCGTGGGCGGAGTGATTGCCGGCGTTCCCTTGCGG
The DNA here is from genome assembly GCA_035331665.1 of Rhodocyclaceae bacterium. Lineage (GTDB taxonomy): Bacteria > Pseudomonadota > Gammaproteobacteria > Burkholderiales > Rhodocyclaceae > JAEUNJ01. Next base: position 4,646 of record DAOLKI010000171.1, on the reverse strand, counting down.
GCCCTGGTCGAAGCCTTCGGCTGGCGGCCGGTCATGGGGGTCACGGCGGGATTGACCGGCGTCCTGTGCGTCGCCACCGGGTGGCACGTCCGCGACGACCCGTCCGAAAAAGGGCATGCGAGCCACGCACCTCCGTCCGGGCGGGGCGGCCGCCACGACCACCCGCCCATCATCGAGGGCCTCGTGCGCGTCCTGTCCTACCGCAACATATGGATCCTCACGCTGGTCCCCATCGGATTCTCCGGCGCGGTGCTCACCTTCGGCGGCCTCTGGGGCGTACCCTACCTGCGCCAGGTCCACGGGCTCGACGCGAAGACCGCCGCATTGGTGACCTCGACCCTGCTGGTGTCGTGGGCCTGCGGCGGCCCGCTGCTGGGAATGTGGTCGACGCGGCAGCGGCGCCGGAAACCACTCTACGTGGCCTCGGCGGCCGTCGCGCTGGCGGCCTGGGGCGCGGTCTTCTACGCCGGCGCCCCCCTGCCGCTGCTGGTGGCGCTGCTGGTGGTGGCCGGCCTCGGCTCGGCCAACATCATCATCGGATTCGCCTGGGCCAAGGAATCCCTGCCGCTGGCCCTCACCGGCACGGCCTCCGGCGTCTGCAACATGGGTCCGCTGATGGGCGGCATGCTGCTGCAACCCGGGGTCGGCTGGCTCCTCGACCGGAACTGGGCCGGCGCGACGGCGGCGGGGGTCCGCATCTACGATGCCGGCGCATACCGGGCCGGTTTTTCGCTCATCTTCGGAGCCCTGTGCGCCGCGATGGTGCTGATCCTGCTCGCCCGGGAGAGCCATTGCCGCCAGGCCGGATGACGGCCGCGCGGGCGTTTGCGCGCAACACGTCCCACATAGGAAGAAGGTTATAGTCCACATTTCGCGAACGGCCCCCGGCATATCGACCGCCACGGAGGACACCGGGAGCGTGCCGTCGCCGGATCCGGCACGGCACGGGCAGCAGAACGGGGAAGCGCACGTTGATGACATTCGGTAGTGACCGCCGGCAAAGCCGCCATGCGCCCCTGTCGCGCAGGCTGCGTGCCGGGCTCGGCGCCGGAGTTCTGTGCTGTGCGCTGTACGGGCTTGCCGGCGACGATGCCCCGGGACTCGACCTGGATCTCGAGGAGCTTCTGCGGGTACGTGTCATACGGACCCCGAAGTTCTCGGTGAACGCCGAAACGACCCCGTCTTCCGTCTCGGTGCTGACCCGCGAGGAGATCCGCGCCTACGGGTGGCAGACACTCGCCGACGCCCTGCGGACGCTGAACGGCTACACCGTCAGCAGCGACCATACCTATTCCTTCGTCGGGGTGCGGGGGATATCCGTCCCGGGCGACTATCGATCCCGCCTTCAGGTGCTGATCGACGGCATCCCGGTGAACGAGAACATCTACGGCAGCGTCAACTTCGAGAATTCCTTTCCGCTCGACATGGGCCTGGTGGACAGGATCGAGGTGGTCCGCGGCCCCAGTGCCTCCGTCTATGGCGGCGATTCGTCACTCGGTGTGGTCAACGTCGTGACCCGGGGCGCGGACTCGCTGAAGGGTACCGAGGTCGCCCTGGGGCTGGGCAGCGGCCGCGCCGCCGATGCGCGGGTCAGCTGGGGGGGGGCGACGGCCGGTGGCGCCGACCTGGTGCTCTCCTATTCCGGCAGCGGTGCGCGCGGCCACCGCGTGAACTTTCCGGAACTGGCGTCTGCCGGCATCGACACGACGGCGAGCGGCGTGGAAGGCGATCGTGCCGACAAGTTCTTCGGTCGCATGAAATTGGGCGGCTGGCGGGCCACCCTGGTCCATTCGGAACGCGACAGGCACGTACCCACGGGCAGCTACGCGACGGAATTCAACGAAGGCCGGCACCGGGAAACGGACAGTTTCACGCTGGCCGAGGTGGCCAACGACCTGGAATTCGATCGCCGCAACTCCCTGCACACGCGCCTTTATGGCGGTCGCTACGCCTACACGGGGGATTTCCCCTACCTCTACCCGCCCTACGTGGTCAATCGGGACCGGGCGGTGGGGGAATGGCTGGGCTTCGAGAGCCGCATCCTGTCGACGGCCTGGGCCGATCACCGCTGGATCGCCGGCGTCGAATACAAGGACAACCTCCGCCAGTACCAGCGCAACGACGACGAAGGTTTCGGCTGCTTCGGGGTCGGCCCCACCCCCTGCCTGGACGACCGCCGCAAGAGCCGCCAGTTCAGCGTCTATGCGCAGGATGAAATGGCGGTGGCGGACGCCACCCGCCTCACCCTGGGGTTGCGCCACGACCACATGACCGACATGCCCGGCCATTGGAGCCCGCGGCTCGGTCTAGTACACCAGTCGGAGAACGCGGGGATATTCAAACTGCTCTACGCATCGGCCTTCAGCGACCCGACCGTGTATCAACGCTACTACACCACACCGGGTTTCCCGGTCGGCAACCTGGTGCTGACGCCGGAGTCGGTGCGCTCGCTGGACCTCACCTGGGAAGGGCGCCTCGGACCGCGCACGAAAGCCATGTCCTCGCTCTATTTCTTCCGGGTCCGCGACATGCTCGGCGTGGATCAGGGCACGGGCACCACGATCAATCTGCCGCCGACCGTATCCCGGGGCCTGGAATTCGAGCTGCAGCATCGGTGGGCGAGCGGCGTGGCCCTGCGCGCCGGCTACACATTCCAATCCGTGCACATGGAAAGGACCAGGGTCGAGAATATCGCCCGCCACGCGCTGAAGGGCAACCTGACCATCCCGCTGGCGGGGAATGCCTGGCTCGCCGCCCTGGAGGGCGAAGCCTTGAGCCGGCGACCGACGGCGCTTCCCGGCGGCTGGGTCGCAGGGCACGTGCTGGCCGACGCGAACCTGATCCACCGTCCCGCCGGAGCCCGGTGGGAGGCGAACCTCGGCATCCACAATTTGACCAACCGCCGCTACCAGGATCCGGTGGCCCTGGATGCGACCCTGGGCGGCCCCCGGGACCGGATGAACCAATTGGGGCGGACGGTCCGCCTGGGGCTCACCGCGCATTTCTGACGCCTGGCAGGGGGAAACCGGCCAGGCGCATACGATCACGGAACGCGGATCCCCCACTTCTCGGCCGATTCGTGGCCGATGATGCGGTCGGCCCCGCCATGGCCGGCGGATTTCGCCAGGTCCACCTCGGTGGGAGGCAGGTACTGCCGGCGGCGGCCGTCGTAGAAGACCTTCACCTTGGGTTGCAGCAGGCTGTCCTCGGCCTGTTCCACCACCAGCGCGATGCGCCCGGATTCGAGCATGACCAGCGTGCCCACCGGATAGATGCCGATGGTGCGCAGGAACTGCTGCACGAGCTGCGGATTGAAGTGGAAACGGCTCCATTCGAAAATCTTCCGCAGAGCCTCGTGGGGTTGCATGCCTTTGTGATAGACGCGGTCCGACGTGATCGCATCGTAGACGTCGCAGATGGCCGCCATCTGGCCGATCACGGAAATCTGGTCGCCCTTCAGGCCCTGCGCATAACCCGAGCCGTCGTGGCGCTCGTGATGTTCATAGGCCACCTGGATCGACGTCTCGCGGATTCCCTCCGTCTCCAGCAGGATGCGACGGCTCTCCACCACATGGGACTTCATGGTGGCGAACTCCTCCTCGGTCAGGCGGCCCGGCTTGTTGAGGATTTCGCCGGACACCCGTACCTTTCCGACGTCGTGCAGCAGCCCCCCGACGCCGGCCAGGTGCAGGGTCTCCCCGTCGAGTCCGACGGCGCGCGCAAAAGCCACCAGCAGCGCGCACACCGACACCGAGTGGAGGAAGGTGTAGTCGTCCTTGTTCTTCACCCGGGTCAGGGAGAGCAGGGCATTGCCGTTGCGCAGGATGGAGTCGGTCATCTTCTCGACGACCGGGTCCACCTGCTCGAGTTGCACCTGGCGCCCCAGGCGCACATCGTTCATGACGCCGTGCACGATGCCGTTGGCCTCGGCATGGATGCGGCGGGCCCGTCCCATCTCCTGCGCCGCACTGATCCGCGAAGACGCGGCCGGCGCGGCCGCGGCGCGCAGCATTTCCGCTTGGAGTTCCCGCTGGACCTCCTCGTGGGTGGGCGCATCGTCAACATCCAGGCCCCGTTCGGGGTCGATGTAGACCTCCCGGATGCCCGCCCCGGCGATCTTTTCGATCGTCGCCTCGTCCTTGACGGCAAAACTGCTGCGCAGGAAGGGGTGGGCCATCCACTCGCCGCCCAGGTCGGCGATGTACATGCCGGGCCGGAGGCCGGAAACGGGCACTTTTTTTCGCATGCTAAACTTCGCCCCCTCCCCAAGTCCCGCGCCGCGCCCACTCCCGGGCGGGGCCGTTCCCGACGTCCCCGTTCCCATGGATCCCACCCTGCTCATCCACGCCCTCGTGCTCGGCATCGTCGAGGGTCTGACCGAATTCCTGCCCGTTTCCAGCACTGGGCACCTGATTCTCGCAGGCGACCTGCTGAATTTCAACGACGACCGGGGCAAGCTTTTCGAGATCGTGATCCAGTCCGGCGCCATCCTGGCGGTCTGCTGGGAGTACCGGGCACGCATCGCCAAGGTCCTGGCCGGCTTGCCCGGGGATCCGGCGGCCCGCCGGTTCACGTTGAACCTGGCCATTGCCTTTCTGCCGCTGGCGGTCCTCGGACTGGCGGTGGGCAAGGCCATCAAGGCCCAC
>DAOLKI010000170.1:0-5904 GCA_035331665.1 Rhodocyclaceae bacterium | reverse complement strand
AAATGAAAACGCCCACCTTGTGAGCGGGCTGTTTTCCCCGGATGCGGCGTGCCGATGGTGCCGGGCCGCTCCGTCTCCTCCTCCGTTCGTTCAGCGCACGATGGTCGCCAGATATTCCGAGACTGCAGCGATATCCTGTTCGTCCAGGCGGCCGGCGATGTCGCGCATCACCTTGGCCGGATCGTTGTTCCGGGCACCATCCTTGTACGCCTTGAGCTGGGCGGCAATGTAGGCGGCGTGCTGGCCACCCAGCGCCGGGGCCAGGACGACGGGGGGCCGGCTGTAGGTCCGGTTCCAGTCACTGCGCCCGACACCCTTCAGACCGTGACAGCCCACGCACGCGGCGACCACCGCCGGGCGGCCCTTGCCCTTGTAGAATATCTTCTCGCCTTGCGCCGCCAGATCCTTCTTGCCTTCCGCCGGCGTCGCCTTCTGCTGGCCGAAGTAGGCGGCGATGTCGGCGATGTCGGCCTCGGCCACAGCCTGTGCCTGCGGCGTCATCTGTTCGTTGGCCCGTCGCCCGGCCCTGAAGTCGTGCAGCTGTTTCGTAATGTATTCGGGCAGCTGGCCGGCGAGTTTCGGCGCCTTCAATGCTGCGAAGATTTCCGGGGCGTTGTTGCCGTCCACTCCGTGGCATCCGCCGCAGGCGGCGGATTTTTCCTTGCCCGCCTCGGGATTGCCCGCTGCCGAGGAAATCCCGGCCGCGCCGGCAAATACGATAGCGAGGAGCAAGCGTTGTTTCATCTTCGAGTTTTCCTCCCGGGAAGGCGGCGCGCCGTTGCGGAGTCGCCTGAAGCCTGAAATAATCATGGACTGACTAGTCGCAGTATTATGTTTCAGATTTGAACCTATCGCAACCAGCGGCCGAAAGACGATACAAGGCCGAAATGCGAAACACCAAAGGGAGGCAGTAAATGGCGCACGAACACGCGCACGGCGGTCATCACGATGCGGCCCACGCTCATTGGGACACCAGCGTCTGGCCCTTCGTGATCAGCTTCGGCATCCTGTTCATGCTGCCGATCGCTTTTGCCTTCCACTTTGCGTACCACATGCCGTTCGCCGCGATCCTGAGCCTCGGCATCGGAATGCCGATGATCGTGGCCGGCATCGTGGGCTGGGTCAACGAGGCCCACACCCAGGGCGAGGGACTCAGCTACGGCGCCATGGGCTGGTTCATCCTGGCCGAGGCGATGATCTTCATGTCGATGTTCGCCGGGTACTGGTACATGCGTCTGGTGGCGCCTGTCTGGCCGCCCGCCGGGACCGTGGAACTGCCCAAGGTGATGCCCCTGGTCATGACCGCGGTCCTCGTGGCCTCCAGTTTCACCGTCCATTACGCCGAGCACCTGCTGCACGAGGGCGACAAGTCCGGTTACGTGAAGTGGCTCCTGATCACCATCGTCCTCGGCGCGTGCTTCCTCGGCATGTCGGCCTACGAGTGGAATCATCTGTTCCACGAGGGCTTCTCGGTCAAATCCAACGTCTTCGGCACCGTTTTCTTTTCGATCACCGGCCTCCACGGGTCCCACGTGATCGTCGGTCTTTGCATCTTCCTGGCTGCCCTGAAGCCCGCCCTCTCGGGCGCGCTGAGCATGGGTTTCGCCCGCACCGCGGGCCTCTACTGGCACTTCGTGGACATCATTTGGTTCTTCGTCGTCTCCCAGGTCTATTACTGGTAAGCACCGCCGTGCTGCTCGCCATGCTGTGGTCGACGGCCGTCCGCGCGGTCGGGGAGCCCACGCGCCAGTCGGTCGTGGACGCGTCCTTCATGCAGGTCGACGAGCCCAGGTACCTGGGCTCGACCCTGCCGGAGGGGACGGTTCTCACGGACGCGACCGGCCAGGACTTCCGGATCGGGGATCTGCGCGGCAAGCCGCTGATCCTGCTGCTGTCCTACTATGGTTGCGACGGAACCTGTCCGGTCATGAATGCCGAACTGGCAAAGGTCCTTGCCAAGGTCGATCGCTTCCGGCTCGGCGACGACTACCGGGTCCTGACCGTGTCCTTCGACCGCAAGGACACGCCTGCCACTGCCGCCGATTTCCTGGCGAAAACGGACGCGGTGCCCGCATCGATGCGCCAGGGGTGGCGGCACGCCGTGCTCAAGCAGCCGGATACCCAGGAGGCATTCGCCGGCGGCGTCGGTTTCCGGTTCTTCTGGTCGGACGCCGCGGAGGCCTTCCTGCATCCGAACGTCCTGGTCTTTCTCACGCCGCAGGGGCGCGTCGCGCGCTACATCTACGGCACGGGCATGGATGCGCGCAACATCGAGCTTGCGATCCTGGATGCCGACTGGGAACGCATATCGAATTCGTCGGCGGTCTTCGACATCATGACGGGGGCCTGCTTCAGCTACAACTACGTGGAGGGCCGGTACCAGTGGAACTACTCGCTGTTGGCCGGCGTCGGGTCCCTGCTGTCGGGGATCACCTTGATGATTCTGGGTACTTGGTTCTACAGGAAAAGGATGGGGAGGGCGAATGCGTGATGCGATGAAACGGGGCCTGGCCGGGCTGTTCGGGGCAGCCGGCTGCCTGATGGCGGAGACGGTGGCGGCAACGCCGGCCTACGCCGAGAAGGGCGCCGAGACGGCCAAGATCGTAGACCCGGCGGCAGGCTGGGACCACCTGTGGAAGGAGGTCCTTATCGACATCACCGTCATCGGCATCCTGTTTGCGTTGATGACGGCCTACTTCATCTGGAAGTACCGGGCGCGCAACCCCGGCGAGGAGGGGCAATCGCCGAAGCTCTCGCCGGCGACCGCCGTGGCGTGGGTCGTGATCCCCACGTTCGTCTTCCTCGCGGACGACCTGTTCGTGGCGGCGAACGGATGGCAGTTGTGGAATGCCTACCGGCAGGTGCCGGCCGACCGGCTGGAAGTGCATCTCGAGTCGGGCATGTACAGCTGGGATTACACCTACCCCAATGGCGTGCGCACCCAGAACGAGCTCCGGGTGCCTGCGGGAAAGCCCGTCATGCTGCGCATGACCAGCCGGGATACCCTGCACAGCCACTTCATCCCCGATTTCCGCGTCAAGGAAGACTCCATGCCGGGCCGGACCACCTACCTGTGGTTCCTGCCCAAGGAGCCCGGGGAGCATCTGGTGACGTGCGCCGAGTATTGTGGCGTCATGCATTCCTACATGGCCGGAAAGGTCGTCGTCGTGTCCGAGGCCGATTTCAACGCCTGGTACGAGCAGGAAGGCGCCAAATTGAAGACGGCGGAGTCGACCGCTGCGCCGGCACCCGCCGCGGCGCCGGCGCCGGCGCCGAAGGCCGGCAAGAAGAAGTCCGCGTAAGGAGAGTCACCGAATGAACTGGAAAGAATGGATCTTCACGACCGACCACAAGCGGGTCGGCGTCCTCTACCTGGTCGGCTCCATCGCGGCCTTCGCGGTGGCCGGCATCATGGCGTTGCTGATGCGCGCCGAACTGTCCACCGTCGGCCCGACCATCACGAGCAACCCGACCCAGTACAACGTGTGGCTCTACGCCCATGGCGCCGTGATGATCCTGGGCTTCCAGATTCCCGCATTGACGGGATTCTTCGCCAACTTCTGCATCCCGCTGATGATCGGCGCGAAGGACGTGGCCTTCCCCCGCGTGAACGCCCTGTCCGTCTGGCTGTTCTACGTAGGCATCATCCTCGCCCTGCTGACCTTCTTCCTGCCCGACCCGCCCGACGTGATGTGGACGGGGTACCCGCCCTACTCGACGATCACCACGGGCAACACCGCGATGTATACCTTCACGGTCTTGATCCTGGGTTTCGCGTCGATCATCGGCGGCGTGAATTTCCTGACCACCATCGCCTACATGCGCGCGCCCGGCCTGACCCTGGGCAAGCTCAACATCTTCGTGTGGTGCACCCTTGGCGCGTTCGTGCTGCAGCTGATCTTCGTGCCCGTGCTCGGCACTGCGGTCACGATGATCAGCCTGGACAAGTACCTGGGGACCAACTTCTTCGATCCGACCCGCGGCGGTGACGTCCTGACCTACCAGAACCTGTTCTGGTTCTACTCGCATCCCGCGGTCTACGTGATCTTCCTGCCCTTCATCGGCGTCATCTACGAAATCATCTCGACTTTCGCGAAGAATCGCGTCTTCAACTACAAGATGGTCGTCTATGGCGGCATCGGCGGCATCGTGCTCCTGGCGGGCGAGGTCTGGGTGCACCACCTGTACGTGACGGGCATGGCCGACTGGCTGCGCATCGGCCAGATGGTCACGACGCTGATGATCTCGGTGCCCGTCGGACTCATGGTGATCGGCCTCGTGGGGACCCTCTACAAGGGTTCGATCACGTTCGAGACCCCCATGCTCTACGCTCTGGGCGTGTTGTTCCTATTCCTGATCGGGGGCCTTACGGGGGTGCCGCTGGCGGTGACGTCCCTGACGCTCCACCTGTCGGACACCTACTACGTGGTCGGCCACTTCCACTACGTGATGGCGGTCGCGGGTACCTTCTCGATCTTCGCGGGCGTCTATTACTGGTTCCCGAAGATGACCGGCCGCATGTACAACGAGTTCTGGGGCAAGGCCGGTTTCTGGCTTACCTTCATCGGCACGAACATCGTGTTCTGGACGATGATGGACATCGGGGTGAAGGGCATGCCGCGGCGGTACTATGACTACGCCCATTTCCCCCAGTTCGAGGGCGCCCACCAACTGATGACCATCGGCGCGGCCATCCTCGGCGTCGGCTTCCTGATCGCGGTCATCAACTGGATCGTCGGGGCCGCGAAGGGACCCGCGGCCGGCAACAATCCTTGGGGTTCCAAGTCCCTGGAATGGACCACGGTGTCGCCGCCGCCGCACGGCAACTGGCCCTCGCCGCCGTCCGTGGCCGAGGAATGGGACCCGTACTGCTACGGCCGCAAATGACACCCGACCGGTGATCTGCTAGCATCGCCACGAGGCACCTGCGGGTGCCTCGTTCATTTGGAGTGGTGGAATGGAGAACAAGCGCTGGGGGCGGGTCCTGATCCTCGTGGGACTGGCCTTCGCCGTCACGGGTACCTTGCTGGCCTGGCGGGCCATGGTCGCGCCGAGAACGCCGGCGGGGCTGCCTCCGCCCGAGACCCGGTCCGCCACCGTTCTCAGGGACGACAAGCCCCTGCCGCCCTTCGATTTCGAGAAGGCCGGCGGGCGTTTCACGAACCAGGACCTGGATGGCCGCTGGACCTTCCTGTTCTTCGGCTACACGCAGTGCCCCGACATCTGCCCCACCGCCCTGGCCCTGATGGCCAGGGTCAAGGCGGGAATCGCCGACCGCAAGGGCCCGGCCCCCCAGGTCGCCTTCGTCTCGGTGGACCCGAAACGCGACACGCCGGCGCTGCTTTCCCAGTACGTGCCGCACTTCGATCCGTCCTTCGTGGGCGCCGTCGGGGACGACGCGGCGCTGGCGGCGCTCGTCAAGCACCTCGGCGTGTTCTACGTCCGGCACGACAAAGGGGGCGATGCCCACTACGCGGTCGATCACACGGCGGCCATTTATCTGATCGATCCGAAGGGACGGTTGATGGCGGTGTTTTCGGCCCCCCAGGAGGCGCCGCGGGTGATCGACGACTATCTCGCGCTGACCGCGCGCTGAGCCGTACCGGACGCCGGGTGAGGACGGTCCGACACCCGCGCCGGCACGAACCCCGGACCCGCGATCCGGGCCGCAGTTGCCCCGGAAGGCCGTGATAAACTCGCGCGACCATTCAGGCCTCAAATGATTTTTCCAGAAAGATCGCGATGAAGGAAGCCAGCCTCGCCCTCCATTCGGCCGCCCTGCGGTTCTCGGCCTACGTCCAGTTGACCAAGCCTCGAGTGGTGTCACTGATCGTCTTCTGCGCGGTCATCGGGATGTTCCTCGCTGCGCCGGGCATGGTTCCCTTGCACGTGCTGGTGGCCGGC
>DAOLKI010000169.1:1958-5919 GCA_035331665.1 Rhodocyclaceae bacterium | reverse complement strand
GACCTACATCACCGACGAGGGCATCGAGATCCGCGCCGCGAACCGCATCAACGAACGGTTCGGCGACCGGGCCCATGTGAACGTGACGAGTTACAACCGCACGGTGCTGCTCACCGGCGAAGTCCCGGATGCCGCGGCCCGGGCAGACGCGGAGAAGACGGCCGCCGGAACGCCCAACGTGAAAGCCATCCAGAACGAATTGCAGGTGGCAGGCGTGAGCAGCCTCTCGGCGCGCAGCAACGATTCCTACATCACGTCGAAGGTGAAGGCCCGGTTCGTGGATGCGAACAAGTTCTCACCCAACCACGTCAAGGTGGTCACGGAAGGCGGCGCGGTCTATCTTCTCGGCCTGGTGACCAAACGCGAGGCCGATGCCGCAGTGGAGATCGCACGGACGACGGGGGGTGTGCTCAAGGTAATCCGGGTGCTCGAACTGATCTCCGAGGAACAGGCCCGGCAGGCCGACAATCGCCCGGCCGAATCGTCGGGAGACAAGAAGGCGGAACCGTCGGGCAAGAAGTGATCCGGCCCCGAGAACCATGTCCGCGAGCTATCCGGCCCCGACCTTCGAAGCGAAGATATGCGCACCTGACGACCTGATCCGGCGGATTGCGCATCTGCCCAGGCCGCTCGTCTTCACCAATGGCTGCTTCGACGTCCTGCACCGCGGGCACGTGACCTACCTGGCCCAGGCCAGGGCCTTGGGCGCCTCGATGCTGGTGGCGTTGAACTCGGACGGGTCCGTGCGCAGCCTCGGCAAGGGCGCTGACCGCCCGCTGAACGCGCTGCAGGACCGCCTGGCGGTGATGGCGGCGTTGGAATGCGTTTCGCTCGTCACCTGGTTCGAGGAAACGACCCCCCTCGCACGGATCCTGGACTCCCGGCCGGACGTGCTGGTCAAGGGCGGCGACTGGCCGGTGGACCGTATCGTCGGCGCCGGCGAAGTCCTGGGCTGGGGCGGGCAGGTGCATTCGATACCCTTCGCCCACGAGCGCTCCACGACCGCCCTGGTGGAGAAGATCCGGCGCCTGTAAGACGAGGCGCGCAGAACGCCTCAGGAGGTCTTCTTCAGGACGGCGTCGCGGACCAGGCCGATATGTCCGCGCAGGGTGTAGAGCATGTCGGCAAACGCGAGGGGGGTCGGCAGGCGGTTGGCGTCGTCCTCGATCGCTTCCAGGCGTTTCATCCATTCCTCCCGGCTGCGCCGGCCGGGATCGGCTTCCAGTTCGGCTTCCAGGAACTTGAGTTCGCCGTAGCGCCGGTAAATCCGCGAGCGGACCCGCCACGTGTATAGGGCCGGCGCGACCTTGATCACCGGGATCAGCAGGGCAAGGATGGGAATCAGCATGACCACCAGGCGGTCCACCAGCGTCGCCGCCCAGAACGGGAGGAAGCGCTGCAGGAACGGCCGCCCCGACTTGAAAAAGCGGTCGGCCTCCTTGGACATCGGGAAGTCGACGACCTGGGCATGGGGAAACTCACCGGCCCGCTGGAAGACACCATGCCCGCCGTGGACCTCGGCCGCGGCGATCATCAGAAGGTCCACCAGGGCCGGATGGGTTTCCTCCCGCACGACCACCGTCGCGACCGATGCGACCATTTCCAGGTCCCGGGATGGGATATCCGCGGTCAGATCCACGGTCCCCCGGGGAAGCACCATCCGCGTCAGGTGCGGAAACCGGCGCCCGTAGGCATCCGCATCGGAGAGGCTCATGAGCCGGACCCCGGGCGTGTACAGCAGGGTCCACACGGCCGCCGACTGGGTCGGACCGACCACCAGCGCCGCATCGATCTCCCCTTTCCGGAAGGCGTCCGCAAGCCCGATGCCGCCCGCCTCCACCAGGGTCGAATTTTCCGCGGCGATGCCGTTGGCGTAGAGCAGCTCCCTGGCCAGGTGATTCGTCCCGCTGCCCGCGCCGCCGATGGCGATGCGCTTGCCACGCAGGCGGATCAGGCGGTCGGGGTCGGCGCCCCGCTGCCAGTCCGCGCGGACGAATACCCACAGGGGCTCGTAATAGAAGGCCCCCAGGGAGAGCAGCGCGTCGTCCTCGGAGGGAACCGCCACGCCACCCTGCAGGAAGGCCGCGTCCACCTCGAAGGCCGGATCGCGCAGCCGCTTGAGGTTGTCCAGGGCGCCCCCGGAGGGCTTTTCGATCACCTGGACGCCGTATCGGGCCAGCACGTCCTTGTAGGACGCCGCGAATCTCTGGTAGGCGCCGCCTTCTCCGCCGGAACTGAGGACAAGGTAGTCCGGTGGGGCGGGCTTGATGAATCGGGAGGCACCCCAGAAACCCGCCACGAGAAGGATCAGCAACGGGATCGCGACGGCGAGGATATCCCTCGGCGAGTATTCCCGCAGCCTGCGCAGCTTCAGACGCTTCACCACCCTATTCCCCAGTTTCCGACCCCGGCGCCGTCCACGGCGCCGGCCACATGATGCGCGGGACTCAGAACGGGATGTCGTCCTCGAAGTCGTTGAAGTTGCTGCCGCCGGAGGCCGGGGCGGAAGCGGCGGGCTTGCGCGGCTCCGACCGGCCGCCACCTTCGCGGGGCGCGTCGCCCATGCCCTCGCGCTTGCCGAGCATCTTCATTTCGTCGGCGTGGATTTCGGTCGTGTAGCGATCCTGGCCGTCCTGGCCCTGCCACTTGCGCGTGCGCAGACGACCCTCGATATACACCTGGGATCCCTTCTTCAGATACTGGCCGGCAATTTCGGCCAGTCGGCGGAAGAAGACCACGCGGTGCCACTCGGTGGCTTCCTTCTGCTCACCGCTGCCCTTGTCCTTCCAGGTATCCGTCGTCGCCAGCCGGATGTTGGTCACCTGATCGCCGTTGGGCATGTAACGGGTCTCGGGGTCGGCGCCCAGGTTGCCGATGAGTATGACCTTGTTGACCGATGCCATTACGCTTCTCCTCCCGTCAATTGGCGCGCCCGCCGTTCGTCCCAGAGTTCAAGATTGACCCGCAAGTATGCCATGCCGCGTTCCGGAACGACGGTCACCTCCCGCACGCCCGGCAGGGCGGCCAGGCCGCGACGCAGTTCCTCGGGTTCCAGCCCCGCCCGGATCATCAGCTCCCGCGTAGCGATGATGGGCGGCGGCTTCATGCCGGAGGCCACCAGGAGCCACAGGCCCGCCATGCCTGTGGCGAAGGCAAAGACCGCCACGGGGCCGAAGTTCCGCCCGAGGAACCCGCCGAGGGCCCCGCCCAGGAAGAGGCCGAATGCCTGCGTGGTGTTATAGACGCCGAGGGCGGCTCCCTTGGCCCGGGGCGGGGCCACGCGAGAAATCATCGATGGCAGGCTGGCCTCCAGGATGTTGAAGGCGACGAAGAACAAGAGCAGCGCGGTCACCAATGCAGGGAAGCTCTGCCGACCGCCCCAGAACAGCGCTTCCGTCCCGAACAGCAGGGCCACGGCGACCAGGAACACGGCCTTGAGCTTGTGCCGTCTTTCCGCGATCACGATGGCCGGGACCATCAGGACGAAGGAGGCCAGCACGACCGGCAGGTAGATCTTCCAGTGGGCGTTCACGGGGAGGTCGCCGACCGCGACGAGCAAGCCTGGAACGACCACGAACATGGCCATCTGGATCATGTGCAACGTGAAGATGCCGAAGTTGAGCCGCAGCAGTTCCACGTCGAACAGCACCTCGCGAAACGGCACCTTCGGCCCGGGGTGAGGCGGCGGCGGCGCGGGCACCACGTGGGTAACGAGGCCGATCGCCGCGATCGCCAGGCCCGCCGTCATCCAGAAGATGCCTGCCATGCCGATGGCGGCGTAGAGCACCGGCGCGGCGACCAGGGACAGGGCGAATACGACGCCTATGCTCGAGCCGATCATGGCCATGACCTTGGTCCGGTGCTGTTCGCGTGTCAGGTCCGCAGCCAGGGCCGTGACCGCCGCGGAGATGGCGCCGGCCCCCTGGACGATGCGCCCGGCGATGCTCCACCAGATGTCCGG
>DAOLKI010000169.1:0-1858 GCA_035331665.1 Rhodocyclaceae bacterium | reverse complement strand
AGATGGCGCCGGCCCCCTGGACGATGCGCCCGGCGATGCTCCACCAGATGTCCGGTGCCCACGCCGCCAAAGCGCTGCCGGCCGCAAACAGGAGCAGGCCGAAAATGATCACCGGCTTGCGACCGAAGGCATCGGAGGCCATTCCGAAGGGAATCTGGAATATGGCCTGGGTCAGGCCGTAGGCGCCCAGCGCGATGCCGACCAGCGTCAGGTTGTCGCCGCCGGGTATGTGTTTGGCATGTTCCGCGAAGACGGGCAGGATCAGGAACAGGCCCAGCATGCGCAGGGCGAAAATGGAGGCCAGGGAAGCGCCGACGCGCTTCTCGTCGCCGCTCATGGCGTCGGCGGTCGGGGAATGCATGATGGAAATGGCTTGCTGCTGGGGAACGGCGTATATTAGCAGGTCGCCCTTCGCCACCCTCTTCCGGCACCTCTCCGCCCTCCCCTTCCCCGCCTTGCCCAGTTCCATGGACGAGATCAAGATCCGCGGCGCCCGCACGCACAACCTGAAGAACGTCAACCTGGACCTGCCAAGAAACCGGTTGACGGTGATTACCGGTCTCTCGGGTTCGGGAAAGAGCTCCCTGGCTTTCGATACGTTGTACGCGGAAGGCCAGCGCCGGTACGTGGAATCGTTGTCGGCCTACGCGCGCCAGTTCCTGCAACTGATGGAAAAGCCTGACGTAGATCTGATCGAGGGCCTGTCCCCGGCCATTTCCATCGAACAGAAGGCCACCAGCCACAACCCGCGCTCGACCGTCGGCACGGTCACGGAGATCCACGACTACCTGCGCCTGCTCTACGCCCGGGCGGGAACTCCCCATTGCCCGGACCACGACCAGCCGCTGGAAGCCATGAGCGTGTCCCAGATGGTGGACCACGTGCTGGCCCTGCCCGAGGACACGAAACTGATGGTCCTCGCCCCCGTGGTGGCCAACCGCAAGGGCGAACAACTCGATCTCTTCGCCGAATTGAAGGCCCAGGGTTTTGTCCGCCTCCGCGTGGACGGCAAGGTCTTCGACATCGATGCCCTGCCCCGCCTGGCCAAGAACAGCAAACATTCGATCGACGTGGTGGTGGACCGCCTGAAGGTCCGCCAGGACGTACGCCAGCGCCTCGCCGAAAGCTTCGAGACCGCGCTGACGCATGCGGAGGGCCGCGCCCTGGCCGTGGAGATGGACAGCGGCGCGGAGCACCTGTTCTCGGCGCGCTTCGCCTGCCCGGTCTGCTCCTACGCACTGCAGGAACTGGAACCGCGGCTGTTCTCGTTCAACAACCCGATGGGGGCATGCCCGAAGTGCGACGGCCTGGGGCAGATCCAGTTCTTCGACCCGGCCCGCGTCGTGGCCTATCCGCACCTCTCCCTCGCGGCCGGGGCCATCAAGGGCTGGGACAAGCGCAACCAGTTCTACTTCCAGATGCTCGAGTCGCTGGCCGCCCATTACGCCTTCGACACGGACCGGCCCTTCGAGGAACTCTCCGACGAGGTGCGGAGGGTGGTCCTCTACGGGTCCGGCCGCGAGCAGATCAAATTCCGCTACCTGAACGAGAAGGGGACGCGCTTCGACCGCAGCCACAGCTTCGAAGGGATCATTCCTAACCTGGAACGGCGGTACCGGGAAACGGATTCCGTCATGGTCCGCGAGGAACTGGCCAAGTACCTGAACGCCAAGCCCTGTCCCGAGTGCGAGGGAACCCGGCTGCGCCGGGAGGCCCGCCACGTCTTCATCGGCGGGCGCACGCTGCCTGCCGTGAGCGGCCTGTCCCTGATCGCCTGCCGCGATTTCTTCAACCTGCTCCAGCTGACGGGCCATAAGGCCCAGGTGGCGGAAAAGATCGTCAAGGAGATCACGTCCCG
>DAOLKI010000168.1:0-5956 GCA_035331665.1 Rhodocyclaceae bacterium | reverse complement strand
CCCGCCTCGTCATCGGCGACCGGTGCCCCCTGGAAGCCACGGCGCCCGTGCGGCGGGTCCGCGACGGCGACACCGTCGTCTTCGGAGACGAGGTCCTGCGTTGCCGCGCCACCCCGGGGCACACCCGGGGCTGCATGACCTACCTCTGGCGCGACCGGGCCTTCGTCGGCGATCTGCTGCCCGGCTTCGCCACGGGGCCCGGCGAACCCGCCGACCAGGATCCCGGCAGTCAATACGACAGCCTGGTGCGCAAGCTTCTCGCGCTGCCCGACGAAACCCTCGTCTACCCGGCCCATGAGCGCGCGGGTCGGCGGGTGACCTGCGTCGCGGAACAACGCGACGGGAACCCTGCCCTCACCGGTGCCAGCCGCGACGAATTCATCGCCCGCCATTCCCGGACGGACCACGACGTCCGCGCACCCACCCCTTGAACGAACGCCGGAGATCCCCATGAACCAGCCCTACGCCAACGAAGCCGTCGCGGCGGCCGACCCGACCGGCGCCGCCGCCGCGGGCGCCGCACCGACCGCGGTCCCGCTCTACGCCAAACGCCGCAAGCTGCAGGTGAAATCGGTGTCCGGCTTTTTCAGCCGGTGGCGCTGGGCGATGGTCTGGCTCACGCAGGCGATCTTCTACGGCCTGTGCTGGATGCCCTGGAACGGCCGCCAGGCCGTGCTTTTCGACATCGTCGAACGCAAGTTCTACCTGTTCGGGCTCGTCCTCTGGCCCCAGGACGTGCTGTACCTGTCCATCCTGCTGATCGTCTCCGCCTACGGCCTGTTCCTCTTCACCGCGATCGGCGGCCGGCTATTCTGCGGTTACGCATGTCCGCAGACGGTCTACACCGAGCTCCTCATGTGGATCGAGGAGAAGATCGAAGGCGACCGCAGTGCCCGCATCAAGCTGGACAAGGCACCGCTAGGCATGCGCAAGGTCGCGTTGCGCACGGCGAAACATGCCGCATGGGTCGCGGTGGCGCTGTGGACCGGCTTCACTTTCGTCGGCTATTTCACGCCCATCAAGGCCCTGTCGGCCTCGGCGGCCGGGTTCAGCCTGGGACCCTGGGAAACCTTCTGGATCTTCTTCTACGCCTTCGCCACCTACGGCATGGCCGGCTTCCTCCGCGAACAGGTATGCAAGTACATGTGCCCCTACGCGCGGTTCCAGGGCGTCATGTTCGATCCCGATACGCTGATCGTCACCTACGACGCCGAGCGGGGCGAACCGCGCGGCCCGCGCCTGAAGAAGGCCGGCGCCGGTACGCCGGCCCGCGGCGACTGCGTCGATTGCGGCATCTGCGTGCAGGTCTGCCCCACCGGCATCGACATCCGCGACGGACTCCAGTACGAATGCATCGGGTGCTCGGCCTGCATCGATGCCTGCGACCAGGTCATGGACAAGGTGGGTTCCCCGCGCGGACTGATCCGCTATTCCACCGAGAACGCCCTCGAGAAGCACTGGGGCCGGCGCGAGATCGTCGGCCATGTCTTCCGGCCGCGCATCTTCCTCTACGGCAGCATCCTCGCCCTCATCGTGATCGCCGCCGCCTGGAGTATCGCCGCCCGCCTGCCGCTCAAGGTGGACGTGATTCGCGACCGCGCCGCCCTGGCCAGGGAAGTCGAGGACGAACGCATCGAGAATGTCTATACCCTGCGTTTCATGAACACCGACGAACGCCCCCACACCTACCGGGTCCGTCCCTCCGGACTGCCGGGCCTGGCGCTCGCCACCGGCGACGAGATCGCCGTCCCGGCGGCCACCACCAAGTCCGTCTCCGTCGCGCTGCGCACCCGCAACGACGCCGCCGGCCGCGGTTCCCATCCCATTTCGCTGCAGATCGTCGACATCGACGATCCGCAGGTCGCCCTGCGCGAAAAGGCCGTGTTCATCATGCCGTGAATCGCATCGGGAGGGTAATGGCTTGGCACCCTTCCGGCAGGTGCCCGAGACGAAAAGCCGGTGGCAATCGGACCGTTCCCGGACGCATGGCCGGCCGCGCAAGGTCGCACGGGGCAGGCCATTCCCCTGTTCGAACAGGCTTCCTTGGCCGCCCGTCGCGGCACGCACGCCGTCAGGGTCGCCGCGACGCTTCCATTGCCAGCAACGCGCGCTTGCGCGCGATTCCCCCCGCATAGCCGGTGAGGGCCCCGCCGATGCCCACGAGGCGATGGCAGGGCACGATGATGCCCAGCGGATTGCGGCCGGTGGCGGCACCGACGGCGCGCGACGCCGACGGACGACCGAGGGCGGCAGCCACCTCGCCGTAGCGGCACGTCGCCCCGTAGCCCACCTCGGCGATGGCACGCCAGACGGCGCGCTGGAAGACGGTGCCCCGCGGCGCAAGGGGCAGGTCGAACCGCGTCAGTCGGCCGGCGAAGTAAGCGTCCAACTGGTCCGCGGCGGTGCGCAGCAACGGCTCCCGGTCATCCCGGCGCCAACGCGCGCCGACACCCGCGAAATGGCGCTGGCCCGGGAACCAGGCACCCGAAAGTCCTTCGCCTTCGGCGGCCACGATCATGGGGCCCAGCGGGGTAGGGGTTTCCGTCCAGACCAAGACTTCGTTCACGGGCCTTCTCCTCGGTACGTTCGCTGCGTTTTCGTGATCGCCCCGGCATCGGACGCCGGCGGCGCACCCCCTTCCGCGAGGCGGCGCCATAGGTGCAGGGCCGCGTAGCCACGCCACGGACGCCAAACCTCGGCCATCGCGTCGGCATCCCGCGCCCGGACGACCCCCAGGGCCTTGGCCAGGGCCACGTCACCGGTCGGCCAGGCGTCGGGCCATGCGAGCGCGCGCAGGGCGATGTATTGCGCCGTCCAGCGGCCGATGCCGGGCAACGCCTGCAGGCGCGTTGCCATTTCGACCGGATCGCCGGCCGGCGCCAGGTCCAAGCATTGATTTTCCACCGCCCGGGCCAGGGCCACGATGGCCTCCGCGCGGGCCCGCACGATACCCAGAGCCGCGAGTTCCGCCGGGGCCACCCGGGAAATGGTCGGCGGGTCGGGGAAGACCCGGTCGATTCCGGCGAACGGCGTTTCGAGCGGCGTTCCCAAGGCGGCCACCACGCGGCCGGCCAGGGTATGCGCCGCCCTCACCGTCACCTGCTGGCCGAGGATGGCGCGTACGGCCATTTCGAATCCATCGAACGCCCCCGGCACGCGCATGCCGGGTGCCTCGGCGGCCAGAGGGCCGAGGACCGAGGCCACGGCGTGAGGGTCGCAGGCCAGGTCGCACAGGCGTCCGACCCGCGCCAGAACGGCGGGGAGAACGGGAAGCAGGCCGGGGGAAACCCGGACCGTCACCGCATCCCGACCGGGGAAACGGGACAGTTCGAGCCAGCCCGTGGTGCCATCGAGGCCGACACTGCGCCGGTAACGGAGGTCGAATACCGCCTCGACCCCCGGAATGCAGCGGGCCGCCAGAAACGCGATGAAGCGTTCCCAGTCGTATGGGGGGCGCCAGGCCATTTCGAAGGCAAGGCCGTCGCCGGGAAAGGCACCCCGCACCTCGCCGCCCCGCCGCCGCAACGCGGTCGGCGAGAGGCCGTACCGGCCGCGAAACAGTTCGTTGAAGCGGCGCAGGCTGCGGAATCCCGCGGCGAGTGCCACCTGGGTCACCGGCAGGGCCGTGTCGGCCAGCAGACGCTTGGCATGGAGCAGCCGATGCGTCTGTGCGTACGCCACCGGCGAGACGCCGAAAGTGTCGGCGAACAGGCGCCGCAGATGGCGATCCGTGATGCCGAGCCGCCCGGCCAGGGCCGAGAGGCCCGCGGCATCGGCTTCTCCCGCCTCGATACGCTGGGCGGCTGCCCATGCCAGCCGCGACGGCATATCCAGGGAGGAACGACCAGGCGCCAGTTCGGGTCGGCACCGCAGGCAGGGCCGGAAGCCCGCCGTCTCGGCCGCCGCCGCGCTCACGAAGAATCGGCAGTTGGCCGCCCGCGGCATGCGGACCCGGCAGACGGGCCGGCAATAGATTCCCGTGGAGGTGACCCCGACGTAGAAGCGGCCGTCGAAACGCGGGTCGCGGGCCTGGAGGGCTGCATAGCGGGCGGCGTGTTCGATGTCCATGGCCGGATTATCGGCGCGCGCGCGCCACGTGCCCGCGGTTTTCGGACCCGATCATCGGAGTGCCGGGATCGCCGGAAGGCCGCCCAGTGATACCATCGGAACCGTCATGGAATGGACCGAATCCCTCAGCACCGGAAACCGGCAGCTCGACGAGCACCACCGGCAGATCTTCCGGTGGATCGCCGAACTCGAAAGCGCTGCGGCAGAAAACCGCACGTTGTTCGGGGTGTATGTGATCACCCGCCTGAACCGGTACGTGCGCGAGCATTTCCGGGCGGAAGAGGCCTTGATGCGCGCCGCGGGGTTCCCGAACCTTGCGGAGCACGTGGCCGAACACGAGGAATTCCGCCATCGGATCGGCGAGATGCACGTCCAGTCGATCGCCCGTGAAATACCGAAGGAAACGGTGGATTACCTGAATGGCTGGCTGACCAACCATATCGCCAAGACGGACATGGAATACGTGCCCTACCTGGCGAAGATGACCAAGGGCAACTGAACCCGTTGGTCAGGTCCGCGCCAGCAGGTAGTCCTCGAGCTGGCGGTCGAACTCCTCGAAGTGCCGCAACAGGGTGGCCAATACCGCCCCGATGCCTTCCACGGCCTCCACGCAACGGCCGTCCCGGGCGAAGACGACGCGCACCGCCTTCAGCTGCTCGGCCAGATTCAGGTGCGCCTGCCGGTGCGGTATCCGGTGGGCTTCGGGCACGCCGTCCTCCATCAGCATGGATTCGAACAGGGTGTGTTTGAGGGTGACCTCGACGAAGTTGCGCACCAGCTGCTCGATATTCGCGTGACAGGCGGTCTGCTGTTCGGGCACGCATTGCCAGCAGCTCTCCACCTGCGGCCCACGGATACAGCAGGACTCTATCCGGCGGGCCAGGTCCACCATGTAGTCATGGTCGTGGCGGATGCGTTTGACGGCTTGTTCCCGAATCGACGTCATGGTTGGACAACCTCGAATGGTCCGCAGGATCGGCCGGTGGTTCCCGAATCCGGGAACGCAGGCCGGAATCGGCTCCGGCCGACCCACGGTTGCACGCTATACGGCGGCGCTGGCCGTGTCAAGCCATGAATGCCGTATGGGTAATGGCGCGCAACGCGCGGCGGGACCGACGCGCTGGCGGAATATCCGGCGTGTGGCAATGACCAACCCGGACCCCGATGCGTGGGCGCATCCGTCCCGCGCATCGCCGTGGACGACCCGGGTACGGGTCCGGACAACGGCTCGCCCCGGTCTCATCGACGGGAACGTGTCGGCCAAGACATCATTTACCTCCGTGCTCGGCGCGCGCGGCCGCCGACAGGAGGACGTCAGAAGCCTTCGTGGTGCCGATCGAGCCGGGAAAGGATGAAAATCATCGCGGCCGTGGCGAGGAACAGGTAAAGCGGCCCGAAAAGCCAGAAGGCAAGCGGGATCGCAAAAAGGAAGGCACGCATGCCGACGCCCACCATGCGCCCGGCCCGGTTCAACCGCCGGGCCGCGTGCTCCGGCGAAAGCACGTCGTGGGCCCGCTGGAACTCCTTCGGAACGTTCACCATGAACAACACGTGGGTGGCCAGGCGTATGGCCATGGCATAGGAGAAGAACGCGACAAGGAAGTCGGCCAGCAGGCACATGACCTTGACGATCCACAGCTCGGCGGCGTGGGAACCGAGCAGGTTCAAGGCGTGCCAGCTCCGCGCGATGTTATCGGTCTGGCCCGACAGGGTCAGGGTCCCCAAGATGAGCAGGGTCGCCGTCGAGACCATCAGGATTCCCACCATGATGAAGTTGCGCAGGGTCTGGACCGCCATGACGTCCTTGGACGGGTCGCCCATCACGTGCTCGACCCAGATGCGGCGCGTCAGTTCGTTCACGAAATGGATCGAATACGAAGGGTCGCGG
>DAOLKI010000167.1:2500-5965 GCA_035331665.1 Rhodocyclaceae bacterium | reverse complement strand
CGTCCTTGAAGGTGATCCAGGGGTGGCCGGTCTCGAACAGCATGGTCAGCATCTTCCGCCACAACTGAACGGCGGAGACCTTCCTGTGGAGCCGGATTTCCCCGGCGGCAGCCCGGGCTTCGCAGGCCTCGTAGGCGGTCTTGAAGGCGACGCCGAATTTCTCGTGCAGATCGGGGACGTCGGCGGGGGAAAAGAGGGTCCACTCGCCGCCGGCCATCACCCGCTGCATGAAGAGGTCGGGGATCCAGTGGGCGGTGTTCATGTCGTGGGTGCGGCGGCGTTCGTCGCCGGTGTTCTTGCGCAGGTCGAGGAATTCCTCGATGTCCAGGTGCCAGGTCTCCAGGTAGGCGCAGACGGCGCCCTTGCGCTTGCCGCCCTGGTTGACCGCCACCGCCGTGTCGTTGACCACCTTGAGGAAGGGGATCACCCCCTGGCTCTGGCCGTTGGTGCCCTTGATCCGGCTGCCCAGGGCGCGCACGGGGGTCCAGTCGTTACCGAGGCCGCCGGCGTACTTTTGCAGCAGGGCGTTTTCCTTGATCGCCTGGTAGATGCCTTCCAGGTCGTCGGCCACCGTGGTCAGGTAACACGATGAGAGCTGGGGGTGGCGGGTGCCGGCGTTGAACAGGGTCGGGGTCGAGCACATGAAGTCGAAGCTCGACAGAAGGTCATAGAAGGCGATGGCCCGCGTTTCCCGGTCGATTTCATTGAGGGCCAGCCCCATGGCGACCCGCATGAAGAAGATTTGCGGGGTTTCGATGCGGCGGCCGTCGATGTGCAGGAAATAGCGGTCGTAGAGGGTCTGCAGGCCGAGATAGCGGAAGAGCCCGTCGCGCTCGGGCTTGAGGGCGGCGGCCAGCCGCGGGAGATCGAAGTCGGCCAGGCGGGGGTCGAGGCGCTCGGCGGCGATGCCCTGGCGGACGAACTCCCGCAGGTAGGCGGCGGTTTCCGCCGCCACTGCCTCGGGCGCCAGGTCGCGGCCGAAGACTTCGCCCTGCAGGCCGGCGAGCAGCAGGCGGGCGGTGGCGAAATCGTAGGCCGGTTCGCGTTCGATCAGGGTGCGGGCGGCGAGGACCAGGGCCGCCTTGACGTCGGTCAGGGCGACGCCGTCGTAGAGGTTCTTCACCGCCAAGTCGACGATGGCGGCGGGGGAAACCGCTGCGCCCAGGCCGGTGCAGGCGGTTTGGCAGCGCTTCAGCAGGGCGCCGAGGTCGAGGGGGCGGCGCTCGCCGTCCACCGTCACCTGCAGGACCGGCGTTCCGGGCGCTTCGGCCAGGGCGGCCCGTTCCGCCGCCCGGCGCTCGCGGTAGAGGACGTAGGCCCGGGCCACGTCGTGTTCCCCGGCGCGCATGAGGGCCAGTTCCACCTGGTCCTGGATGTCTTCGATATGCACCGTGCCGCCGTCGGGCAGGCGGCGGGTGACCGAGCGGACCACGGCCTCGGTCAGGCGGGCGACGACCTCCCGCACCCGGGAGGAGACGGCGCTCTGGCTGCCCTCCACGGCCAGGAAGGCCTTGGTCAGGGCGAGGGAGATCTTCTCGGCGTTGAATTCGACGAGGGCGCCGTTGCGCCGGATGACCTGCAAGGCGGCGGCGCTGTGGACGGAATGTTCGGACAGGCGGGCAAGGACGTTCGACGACACGGCGATTCTCCGGCATGGGGGGCGGAGAAGCGGAGGCGCGGGTGGCGGGCGCGACGACCCCGCACCCGGGCGGAACCCGGCAGGGAAGACGACGCAGGAACGACAACGGACAGCACCACGCACAGACCTTTCGCCAGGGACACCCCGCCCCATCGTTGGTTGGAAGGACGTTGCGGCAGGTCTCCTGGCTCTCGGCTCGACGCTTTCCGCCGCCTTCCCGGTCGAGGACCAGTGGCAAAGATGGGCGGAACGCTCGCCGACGACAGTTGCGGGGGCAGCTCCGGATTTCAGGCCGTCGGCCTGGCACCGGATTCCCTATTAATCCCGATGGGAACCATCAACGGGAGGCAGTCTAGGCTTGCTGAGGCGTCGGCGTCAAGGTCAATTTAACTAAATGTAGTAGTCCGAGCTTGGTTATCTACCATATATAGTGTATCGGTCCCGTCGGCGCGCCCAGGGGTCGGGGAAGAACGGGTGGCCTTGCCGAGGGTCAAACCAGAGTGAAGCTCAGGACGATTCTCAGGCCAGCGGGCCGGTCGGGTCGTGTGGTTCGGTCCGGTCCGCAGCGGCCACCGGCGGCGTGCTTCGGGTATCGGCGGGCTTCGTCGCGGAGGAGCAGGATGGTTGGTTTCGCTGCAAGGGTTCTCGTTCGTGCAGGCTCCGGCTGGAGGCAAGCCGGATGACGAGCGATGAAATCGTGCCTACTGCCGCTGCGGCGGACCGGTCGCGAACCCCGGTTAGGACGTCGGTGGCATGAGTTGACGTCTTGCCTGGGGGTCGTCCTGGCGCTGGCCCTGGCGGCTTGCGCCACGACCCCCATGCCCGAGCGGGCTCAGTCCCCAGCGGCAGTGGCGAGACCGCTGCCGCTGCCGTCGCCTCTGACCCTGGCCACGCGCTGGCAGATCGATGAAGCGATCAGCGCCGCTTCCGCCGCCGCCGTGGGTCGGGCGCGCGAATGGGCGCAATCGGGTGTCGAGACCTGGCGGCAACGCGTGCGGCAGCTGGGCGAAACCGACTTCATTCCCTGGTTTGCCGGCTACTGGACGCAACAATGGCTGGCCTTGCGCCTGGCCTGGTACAAGCTGGACGCCGGGGAGGGCAAGTTGCCCCCCGAACAGCGGCTGGCGGTCTATCTGGCGACCGAGTATCAGGAACGGGTGCTCGACGCGGTGGCCGCGGAAAACGATCCCCGGGCGTTGCGCGATGCGGTGACCGCGACCTACGTCGGCGCGCTGGCCGACGGATTGCGGGCGTTCGCCAGTCTTGAAGGCATCGCGCCGGATCAGTTCGACAGCCGCCTGCAGGCGATTCCCGTCATCGTCCTGGGGCCGTCGAAGGCGCAAGCGGCGTCGCTCTACCAGCTGGTCCATGCCCGATCGCTCGCCACGTTGCCGGCCTACGCTGCCCTGGGGGACCGACTGCCCATCGAGGGTGCCGGCCACTGCTGCCGGGGTGCCCGCGTCGGGCCGCTGGCCCAGCGTACCCGCGAGCAGCTGGGGCCGCGCCTGGCCGCCAGCGGCGGCGCCAGCGTGGCCTCCGCCGTCTTCGGGGGCGTTGCCGGAATGATGATTTCCCTGGGTGCGGCGGGCGTAGGTGCCGCTCTCCATGCGGATGCGCGCCCGCGCATGGAGGCCCAGCTTCGCCAGGACCTGAACGCCGCCGCCGACGACCTGGCCGATGTCCTGCTGGAGGATTCCGCCGGCGGCGTCCTGGCCGGGGCCTTCTATCTGGCCGCCCAGATCGAAGCCCAACTCGACCGCAGCTTGACCCAGCCAATAGCCCTGGATCCCCTGCCGCGGGAGACCGACCTGCCCCCCGACTAGCCG
>DAOLKI010000167.1:0-2400 GCA_035331665.1 Rhodocyclaceae bacterium | reverse complement strand
AGCCGACCCGCAGGGCGTCGCCGTAGCCGGTCATTTCCAGATAGCCGCGACCGACTTCCCGGTTGTCCTCCAGCACCCGCACGGCCCCCTCCCAGTAGAGGGCGCCGGTGGAGGGGCGGCTGTCGAGCTCCTGATCGTCGACGAGGGGCTGCAGAAGAAAGCGGCGGGAGTCGACGCGCAGTTCCCAGACCACCGGGTAGGCGATGCCGGTGCGGGGCGAGCGCCACTGCCGGAGGGGCGTGAAGAGGACCGCGGCGGCGGGCAGGACGCGGTCGCTGCCGTCAGGAGCTCGCCAGGTGGCGCCGGACCACAGGGCGGTGGCGTCGCCGCGGCGCAGGCGGAAGGCCATGAGGGCGCCGCCATCGGCGAAATTGAGGCCGACCCAGTCCCAGCCCCGGGCGCCGGGGGGTAGCAGTTCGCTCGACCATTCGTGGTCCAGCCAGGCGCGGCCGGTCACCGGCTGGTCCTCGCTCCCGATGCGGACCCGACCGCTCACCTTCAGTTGCGGGAAGCTGTAGTAGTGGCTCGCGTAGCGGGGGTCGGCCGCCTTGGCGCTGAAGCCTGCCGCGCCGTGCAGAAGGGGCGGCCCGGCGGGGGCCAGGGTGAGCGCGTAGGCGAACTCGCGGCTCGCGACGCGGGCGTGGTAGGTACCGTCGAGTCGTTCCAACTGCCAATCGCCGATCCACACCCGGGTTTCGCCTTCGGTGTAACCGGCGCGACCGAAGCCGGCGCGGGCGGCGCGCTGATCGTGGAGCAATCGGCCGCGGCCCGGGTCGGCGAGCGCCGCGTGGGCCAGGATGAGTTGGCGGGGGGCGAAGGTGCTGGGGTTGTCTTCGGCGAGGCCGGTCCGCACGCGGAAGAAGGTGGCCTGGAAGCCGAGGGGGCTGCCGTCGGGCCGGTCCAGCCAGCCGGTGGCGTACCACCATTCGTTGCGGAAAGCCGGGTGGCCGCCGTGGTCGGTCGGGAAGACCAGGCGGCGGCCCGGCCGCACCGGGGCGTAGTCGGAAGCTGCCGCAGGCCCCAGGGACAAGGCGGCCAGGGCGAGGAGGAAGGTCCGGCGGTGGATCACCAGTCCTCGCGGACGGCCAGGATCGCTGCCGTGGCCATCGCCAGGCGGGCGGCGAGGACCGCCGCGGCGGCGGCAAGACCGACCAGGGCAAGGGCGAAGACGGCCAGGGAAGCCCAGGGCGGGTGCAGGTCCATGCTCCAATGGAAGCTCTGCCGATTGACCACCTCGATCAGCACAAGGCCGATGGCAAGGCCCGCCGCCAGGCCGGCGAGGACGCCGGTTCCGGCCGCCAGCGCGCCTTCGTAGGCGAGCATCCAGCCGATCTGGCGGCGACTGACGCCGAGGTGCCGGAGCATGCCGAACTCCCGCCGGCGGGCGGCAGCCAGGGCGGCGAAGCTGGCGGCGACGCCGGCCAGGCCGATGGCGACGGCGATGGCTTCCAGCCCGTAGGTGACGGCGAAGGTGCGGTCGAAGACGGCCAGGCTGCGGGCGCGGAGTTCCCCGGAGCGGGCGATTTCGAGGGTTCCCGCGGGAGAGGCCAGTGCCGCGGCCACCGCCGCGGAGTCGCTGCCGGGGGCCAGGGTGAGGGCGGCGTCGCTGGCGAGGAGATCGCCGGTCAACTGCCGGTAGGCGGCCAGATCGATCATGATCGCTCCGGTCTGGCGGGCGTAGTCGCGCCAGACGCCGGCCACCCGCGCCGCCACCGGCCGGCCGGCCAGGGGCAGGGTCACCCGCTGGCCGGGTTGCCAACCATAGAGATCCACCACGGCTTCGGAAATCCAGATGGGGGTGCCGTCGCTTCCGGGGGCGGCCGTCGCGACCAGGGGCAGTTCATGCGCATCTGCCGCCACCGGGCGGGCGATCAGGGCCACCGGAGCCTTGCCGCCCGCCAGGCGCAAACTGTCGTGGCGGGTGAAGCGGACTGCTGCAATGCCGGGCAGGTTGGCGATGCGCGTTTGCTCGGCGACGTCGAGGGTTGCCGGGCCGCGGGCGCCGCCCAGGGTGCGCACGTAGAGATCGGCGGGCAGCAATTGCGCCAGCCACTGGTCGACGGAATCGCGGAAGGAGCTGACCATGATGGCCATGGCGGCAGCCAGGGCGACGCTGGTCAGGACGCCGGCCGCCGCGACCACCGCATGACCGGGAGCGGCCTGCAGGCGGGAGGCGGCGAGGCGCGCCGGGAGCGACCCCCGGGTCGGAACCCAGCGGGCGAGGGCTGCCGCTGCTGCCGGCAGGAGCAGGACGCTCCCCGCCAGGAGGCAGGCGATGGCCAGATAGCCCCCCAGGGGCAGGCCGTCGACCGGAGGGATGACGCTGGCGCCCAGGCTGGCGGCCAGCAGCGCGAGGCCGAAGCCGGGACTGCCGCGCCCCGCCGGAAGCGCCGCTTCGTC
>DAOLKI010000166.1:0-5980 GCA_035331665.1 Rhodocyclaceae bacterium | reverse complement strand
GGAGGCGGGGTCCGACCCGGCGCGCCTTTCCCGCCACTGCACCTGGCACGTGCACACGCCGGAAGCCGTCGAGAAGGGCCTGCGCGTCTGCCGCGGCTTCAACCACGGGCTGGCGCGCCTGCACGAGGCCGGCCGTTTCGCGTGCTTCGACCATTTCTTCCTGGTCACCAACGATTCCGTCTTCGAGCCGGTGCCGGTGATCCGGGACCTCGCCGACGAGATGGAAAAGCATCCGCGGCTGGGGATCCTCTCGCCCTGTTCGCGGACCTGGGGCGAATACCGGCTCCTGGCGAAGCAGCCGACGCGCTACTTCTGGCACGTGCACAACACCGCCTACTTCCTGCGTCGGGAGTTCGTGGAGAGCATCATGAACCCGGGCGACGACATGGGTTTCCTGTACGACGGCGGGAATTTCCGCGGCTACCTGGCGGAGATCGAGCTGATCGCCAAGGGCTACGCGAACGACTGGGCGACGGCCATCACGCGGCGGGTCACCGTCGAGGAGAACGAGAGCTACCTGAAGGAACACAGCACCGACATCCGCACCGAGAGCTTCGAGGAGAACCTGCGCCTCTACGTGGAGGAGGGCCGCGCCTGGATGCGCCGCAAGTACGGTTTCACCAGCCGTTGGCAGATGCAGATGTACGTGCGCCTCTGGTACGACAAGTTCTTCGATTTCCATCCCGAATACCTTCAATACCGGATATGACCCGCATCGAGAAACCCTGGGGCGCCGAGGAACTCCTCGAAGTCAACGAGAAATACATGGTCAAGCGCCTGACCATGCTGAAGGACCATCGCTGCAGCCTGCAGTACCACCACCACAAGCGCGAGACCATCTACGTGCTCTCCGGGGTGTTGCGCATCCTGGTCGGCACGGATCCGGCGAAGCTCGAGGCGCGCCTCTATCGGGCCGGCGACTCGATCACCCTGGCGCCCGGCATGATCCACCGGATGGAGGGCGTCGAGGACGCCACCTACCTGGAAGCCTCCACGCCGGAACTCGACGACGTGGTCCGCCTCGCCGACGACTACCGGCGGTCCTGAGCGCCAGATCACCCGATGGGCACCGGTCATACCGTCGTCATTCCCTGCGCCGGCCTGGGCACGCGCATGGGGGGGCTGACGCGCCATCTCAGCAAGGCGCTGGTGAGCGTCGGCGGCAAGCCCGCCCTGGCCCGCGTCATCGACCAGTTCGGCGCCGACGCGCGGATCGTCGTGGCCCTCGGCTACAAGGGCGACACGGTCAGGGAGTTCCTGGAACTGGCCTATCCGGGGCGGGACATCGCCTACGTCGACGTGCAGCCCTACGAGGGGCCCGGTTCCGGACTGGGCCATACGCTGCGTTGCGCGGCCCACCTGCTGCAGGAACCCTTCGTGTTCTGCTCCTGCGACACCCTGGTGGCCGGCGCGGTGCCGCCGCCCGACCGCGATTGGGCGGGATGGGCGGACGTCGATCCCGATGGCATGGACGCCTACCGGACCCTGGAAATCGATGCGGGCCGCGTGTCGCGGGTCAACGCCAAGGGCGGCCACGGGCCGGCGTCCCGCGCCTACATCGGGCTGGCCGGCATCCACGACTGGCGGCTCTTCTGGGCGGCGATGGAAGCGGGGGGCGAGCCGGCCGTGGCCGAGGGCGAGGCCTGGGGCCTCGATGCCGTCGCCCGCGAAGGGCGCGTGGCGGCACTCGCCTTCGACTGGACGGACGTGGGCACGCGGGAGAAGCTGGAGGCCGTGGAGGACCGATTCGTCCCCGAAGTGCGCGCCACCATCCTGCCCAAGGAGAACGAGGCCATCTGGTTCGTGAATGGCCTGGTCGTGAAATTCTCCGACGACCCCCGATTCATCGCCGACCGCGTCGAGCGCGCGGCGGGGCTGGCCGGCTGGGTGCCCGAACTGACCGGGCACCGGACCCACATGTACGCCTACCGGCGCGTCGAGGGCACCATCCTCTCCGCGGCCGTGACCCTGCCGGCCTTCGACCGGCTGCTCGAACGCTGCCGGGAATTCTGGCGGCCCGCGTCCCTGGACAGCGCGCAACGGCGGGATTTCCGCGCTGCCTGCCTGAAGTTCTACCGGGACAAGACGCGGGACCGGCTCTCCGCCTTCTACGCGCGCTTCGGCAAGGCGGACGGGCCCCTCGTCATCGACGGCATTGCCACCCCTCCGGTGGGCGAGATCCTCGCCGGGCTCGATTGGGACTGGCTGGCCGACGGCCTGCCCGGGCGCTTCCACGGCGATTTCCATTTCGAGAACATCCTGCTGGCCGACGACGGCCGCTTCGTCTTCCTGGACTGGCGGCAGGAATTCTGCGGCGACCGGGAGGTGGGCGACATCTACTACGATCTGGCGAAGCTGCTGCACGGCCTGATCGTCAACCACGAGCTCATCGCCGCCGATCACTATCAGGCGGGTTGGGAGGGCGACCGCCTCGGCTTCGATTTCCTGCGCCGCCAGCGGCTCGTTGACTGCGAGGCCCGGTTCATGGAATGGCTGCCGGCGGCGGGCTTCGACGCGCGCAAGGTGCGCATCCTCTGCGCCCTCGTCTACCTGAACATCGCGGCCCTGCATCATCATCCCTACTGCCTGCTCCTCTACGGCCTGGGAACCCGGATGCTGCACGCGGAGACCGTCCGTGCCGCGCGCTGAGACCATCTCCCGGCGCCGCTGCGTCGTGGACGGTTCCGGCCGCCTGGAACCGCTGTTCCGTTTTGCGGACTTTCCCGTATACATGGGCGTCACCGATGGGCCTCCGGAACAGGACCTGGTGCAGGACATGGCCTGGGCCATATGCCGCGATTGCGGCTGCATCCAGCTCGCGGAACTGATTCCCGCCGAAATCCTCTATGCCCGCTCCCACAACAGCGGTCTCGTGGGCCGGATCTGGACGCAGCACCACGCGGCCTTCGCGGAGTTCGTCCTCGAGCACGCGCCGCGCTCCGTCCTCGAGGTGGGCGCCGGCCACGGCCTGCTGTCCATCGAGGTGCACAAGCGGCGCCCCGACGTCGCGTGGACCGTCGTCGAGCCGAACCCGACGCCCCAGCCGGGCTGCCGGGCGCGCTTCATCCGCGGGTTCTTCCCGCGCGACCTGGAGCCCGCGTTGAGCGCCGACGCCCTGGTGAATTCCCATTTCATCGAGCATCTCTTCGCGCCGGCCGAATTCTTCCGCCAGGCCGCCGGTTTCCTGAAACCGGGCCAGATGCACCTGTTCTCGGTGCCGAACATGCCCGAGATGCTGGCACGCAAGTACAACAACTGCCTGAACTTCGAGCACAGCTATTACCTGACGCCGTCCTGCGTGGCGCGTTTCGCGGCCGACGCAGGCTTCGAGATCGTCGCCCGGCGGAGTTTCCTCGACGACCACAGCCACTTCTACGCGCTGCGCCGGTGCGCGGGGCCCGTACCCGCGCCGTTGCCCGCACCCGGCGCCTGCGCGGAGAACCGCACCCTCTTCGAGGCCTACACCCGGCACCACCGGGACGACGTGGCACGCCTGAACGCCTTCCTGGAGGCCGATCCGGGTCCGGTGTTTCTCTTCGGCGCCCACGTCTTCTCCCAGTACCTCTGTGCGTTCGGCCTGCGCCACGAGCGCATACGGGCGATCCTCGACAACGATCCCGGCAAGCAGGGGCGCCGCCTGGCGGGCACCGACCTGCGCGTCGACAGTCCGCGGGTGCTGGCGGGCGAGACGTCGCCTGCCGTGATCCTGCGCGCCGGGGCTTATGACGCCGAGATTCGCGCCGACATCGTCGCCAACGTCAATCCCGGGACCCGTTTCCTGTGAGCCGCCCGACGCCCGCCGGCCTCGTCAAGGCATCCACCGGCCAGCCGGCGGGGCCCTGCCGGCTGTGCGGCGCGACCGCCCAACAGTCCCGGGTGCTGCACCGCTCGGCGCACGGCAACCTGGCCTTTCTGCGCTGCCTGGCGATCGGTCCCGGCGGCGCGGCGGTCGAATCCTCGCTGCTCCATTGCGGGCTGTGCGACTTCGCCTATTTCTCCCCGTGCCCCGAACAGTCCTTCCTGGACGACTACTACGCGAACCAGCGCCATGGCGGCGGCACGGACGAGGCGGCGCTGGCCGCCCGGCTGGAAAGCTGGAGCTTCGGCCAGGAAAACGAGGCCATCGCGGCCTTCCTGGCGGCCCACGGCGTCGCCCTCGGTCCCGGGTTCCCGGGGACGGTGCTGGACATCGGCAGCGGCGCCGGCGAATTCGCCCATTTCGCGCGCCGGCGCGGGCTGCGTGTCGTGGCCGTCGAGCCCGGCCGTGCCCACTGCGACTTCCTCCGCCGCCACCTGGATTGCGAAGTGGTGGAAAGCACCCTCGAGGCCATGCCGGAAGCCTACGACGGCAGCGCCGCCCTGGTTTTCTGCAAGGAATCCCTCGAGCACCATCCCGCCCCCGCGGCCTCCCTGGCGCGCTTCTTCGCACTGCTGGCGCCGGGCGGCCGGCTCTTCCTGACCTTCCCGAACCTCAATTCCTGGACGCTGCAGCAGGATGTGTTCGACCATCCCTATTTCGCCTTTCCCGCCCACCTGAACTACTTTTCCGTGCACGCCATCGAAGGCGCCCTGGAACGGGCGGGGTTTCGCGTCGAGGCCGCCGAAACGAGCACCTTCACGGCGGAACTCGCCTGGTGCTACGAGCGCGCCATCCGCCTGCGCGGCGCCCGACCCGAATGGCATCACCTGGACGAGATGACCCGCGCCGGCGCCCATGAGCGCATCCTCGTGCTGGCCGCCAAGCCATGATCCCCAATTCCCCACCACAGAGACGCAGAGGCGCAGAGAAATGCGCTGCATCGAGGACTTGTGCATTGCCTGGCGACTACCCATCGGGTGGGCGGTCCGGACCCGACGAGCCCCTGGTTTTCCCCTGTGATCCCTGTGTCCCTTCGGTTGAACCGGGGGTTTTGGGATGATCCTGTTCATCAACGTCCTGCTTACCCACAAACGGCTGTCCCGCTTCGACCGCGGCCTGCTGCCCACCGACGACCCCCTGAGTGTCTTCCGGTTCATGCTGGCGAGCCTGGAGGACATCCGCTTTTCGCGCGTCCATGTGTTCGCCGAACTGGATCCGGACGACTACGGCCCGGCGGACGCCGCCCTGTTGCGCGCCGACGTGGAAAGAATATTCGGGACCGGGCCGGCGGTGGACTTCCGCGACCGGCGGCTCGACCGCCTGGACGCCTGGCGCGACTGCCTCGGCCGCACGCTGCTGCCGGCCGGCGAGTGCGTCTTCTATTCGGGCAACCACGACCACGTGTTCGTGGATCGGGACACGGTGGTCCTCGACGCCTGCGTGCGCCGCCTCGAGGCCCTGCGCGCCTCCCACGGGCAGGCCGGCCTGATCTATACGCAGTGGCAGGAGTTCTTCTCCTACCGGGCGCGGGCGCTGGCCTGGGAGCGCGACTGTTTCGTGCAGACGTCTCCCTACCGCGACGCGGTGCAGGTGCTGACGCCCGAACTGCTGGAGCAATGGTTCTTCCGCGACAGCACCCACATGCCCGCCGATACCCGCGTCCGGCGCACCGAGGACCTCGGCTGGAACAGCGGCCGCCATTACCCGCAGGTCGTGCCGCACCGGGAGCTCTTCCGCCACTACGACGCGAGCAGCCACGTGGGGATGCGCATCGGCCGCTGCCCGCCCCTGCGCATCCCGGAGGGATTCTTCGCGGACCGCTTCCGCCTGGCCTGTTTCCGCAACCGCGACCTGCAGTCGCTGCGCAACGCGCGCGCCCAGGGCTATACCTGCGTTGGCCCCTTCTTCCCGGAGAACGCCGCGGTGAGCCCGGATGGCGCCGATCATCCGTGGATGCTCGCCGACGTGCCCGCCTTCCTGGCCCGGCGCGCCCGCGAGGTCCTCTCGGTGGGGAGCGCCGACGCGGCCGAGGAGATCTACCAGCGCGACCTGCGCGTCGCCGAGACCCTGGACGACGTGATGCCCCTGACGCCGGCCACGCTCGCGCGGCTGGCGCCCCCC
>DAOLKI010000165.1:0-5990 GCA_035331665.1 Rhodocyclaceae bacterium | reverse complement strand
CGACCCCGCGAGACTGTCGGCACCGGCGAGCCCCGTGAGCAGGTCGTCGCCGGCACCCCCATCCAGCGTGTCGTTCCCGGAGGCGCCGTTGCTGCCGGTGAAGTCGTCGTTGCCGGCCCCGCCGGTCAGGTTGAGCCTCGCCGCCGCCGTGGTGAGGGTCGCCGCCTTGTTGATCACCAGCCCGTCGGCGTCGAAGCCGCTCATCGTGAGGGTTCCCGCATTGCTGCCGGCGTCGGTGAATTGGATGCTGCCTGCATGGCGGATGTCGGCGGCGTCGATCACGTTGTCGCCGGTGAGTTCGAAGGTGAGACTCTCCACGCCATGAATGTGCAAAGCCCCGGTGACCAGCGTGAGGCCACCGCCGAGGGTCGCGACGAGGGTGTCCGCATCGCCCAGGTCGCGCGCGTCGACCAGGTCCAGGTTGTTGAACGTCGAGGACCCGAAGTCGAAGTTGTCCGAGACGCCGCCACCGGATCCGAACAGTGCGTGATTCCCGCTGCCCATGACGTAACTGTGCGCGCTTCCGGTGTTCGCGGCTTCGACGAGGACGTCCCCCGAATAAGCGGCGGCGTTCAGATTCCCCCCAAGGTTGAGGAAGGTGGTATCGACGACCCCGTCGATGGACGCCGCTCCGGTCAGGGCAAAAGCCCCGTTGCCCATGTCGGCGGCGTCGACGGATGCGTTCCCGTTGTTCGTGAAATTGATCGTCTCGATATTCGCGAAATGCAGGCCGCCCGGTCCCGCCGCGGAAAGGCCGGTGATATTGGCCGCCACGATGTCCGCACCGCCGCCCCCGTCTATGCGATCGCTTCTATCCAGCGTCGAACTGCCGCCGTCCAACACGAAATTGAAGGTGTCCGCCCCCGCTCCGCCCAGGAGCCAGGTCGATACGTCCGCCTTGCCCAGGTTCCACGCGGTTGCTCCGGAGGCGGTGTTGGTCGCGCGCAGGAACGAGCCGGTGTAATTGCTCGCGTCGAAGACGGCTGCATTCATCGCCGCGATCGCGAGATCCTGGGTTCCCAACACGCGCACCGTCGCGGCGGTCGCCTGGGAAAGGTTCAGGACGCTGAGCCCGCCCTCGTTCGCAGTGTCCAATTCCAGGGTTTCGATGCCCGACGTATCGATGGTGGCGAGGCTGCCGTTGGTCAACAGGTGGATGAGGTCCGACCCGCCGGCCGAATTCGCGACGCGCAGCTTCGCGATCCCGGTGAACCCATCCAGGAAAATCGTCTGGGTGGCCGTGTTGAGTTGGGCCTGGTCCAGGTTTTCCAGATCGATATTGCCCGAACCGGCAAGCGCCAGGTCCGGGCTCGCCGCGCCCGCCCGGGTCACGATATCGTACCCACCCGTCGGGCTGCCGATGACGTTGAATGTCAGCAGTCCGTCTATGTCGGCATCGAAGGTGATCTGCCCGTTCGCGTTGTCCAGTCCGATCGACAGATTGTCGGCCCCACCCGTGGCGAGCACATCCGCATTGAAGTCGGCAAGAAAGTTTGTCAGCGTGAAACGAGGGGTTGCCCCTCCTCCGGCGACGTTGGCCGCCGACAGGTTCGCGTTGCCGCTCACGTTCACCTGCGTCGTCAGGGAAGTGGCCACATTCGTGAAATCGATGCTGCTGGCGCCGCCGGTCGTGACGAAGTTGAGGATCTCGATCTGGTTGAGGTTCAGGGAACTGCCTATCGACGCGCCGTTCAGGAGGGCGAACAGGGTGTCGACACCGGCCCCGCCGCCGCCGTCGATGGTATCGTTGCCCAGGGAATTGGCGACCGTGTCGAATCGGAAGTTGTCGCTCCCGGTCCCGCCGATCATGGTGTCGACGCCGCCGGCGTTTCCGTCGAAGACGTCGTTCCCGCCGCCGCCGGTCAACTGGTTGTTGCCGGCGTTTCCGATCAGCGTGTTGTCGCCGGCGTTGCCGGTGAGCCCTATGGCCGCATTGCCGGGAACTGCGCTGACGACTTCCACCGAAAGTGCAGCGCCCAGCACATAGGGCGACGCGTTGGTGGCGAAACCCGTGCCGCCGTTGACCACGATCGTGTCGTTGCCCTGGCCGGCGATCTCGGAAATCGTGGCGGGACCCCAAATCACGTAGGTGTCGTCGCCGATTCCGCCCACGAGGGTATCGTTGCCCAGGCCGCCGTCCAGGAGGTCGTTGCCGTTGCCCCCCGCGAGGCTGTCGTTGCCGCCGTAGCCGTAGAGGTTGTCGTTGCCGTCGTTGCCATTCAGGACATTGGCCGCCGAGGTGCCCCGGATCGTATTGTCCAGAGCGTTGCCCGTCCCGCTGAGGGCGCCGGCGCCGGTGAGCCACAGGTTCTCGAGGTTTCCGCCCAGAGTGTAGGAGACCTGGCTGTAGACTGTATCGATGCCCTCACCCGGGTTCTCGGTCACCTTGTCGGCTGCGTTGTCGACCTGGTAGCCGTCGTTCCCTTTTCCACCTCGCATATCGTCGGCGCCGGCCAGTCCGTTCAGCAGGTTGTCGCCGTCGTTTCCGATCAGGACGTTCGCGGCCCCGGTTCCGTTCACGCCATAGTTCCCGGTGCCCGACAGCGTGAGGTTCTCCACGTTGGCATAGCGGGTGGCCATGTCGAGCATGATGACCGGCAAACCTGCATTGCTTGCCCCCACGTCCAACACGACCGTATCGACGCCGGCGGCGGCGGTCGCCGTTTCCACCACCGTGTCCTTCAGGTCCACGTAGTAGGTATCGTTGCCGTCCCCTCCGGTCAGCACATTGGCCCCCGCATTGCCGCGGATCACATTGGCCAACGCGTTGCCCTTGGCGTCCACGGCGCTGGCGCCCAGCGTGACGTTTTCGATCACGTCGTTGCCGCCCCCCGCGCCGAGGGTTCCGAAAAAGATCGAATGTACGGTGAGGTCCGTGAGACGCAGGTTGGAAACGACCGTGTCGATGCCGGCACCCGTCGCACCCGTGGATTCGTCGACCACGTCGGTCGTGCTGTTGATGAAATAGGAATCGTCGCCGGCACCCCCGCGCAAGACGTCGGCGCCCGTGCCGCCATCCAGCAGATCATTGCCCAGCCCGCCCAGGAGCGTGTCGTTCCCCGCGCCGCCCAGCAGGCTGTCGTTGCCGGCATCCCCGTCGAGCTGGTTTGCCCCGGCATTTCCGGTCAGCTGGTTATCGCCGGCATTTCCCTTTCCCCAGAGCAGGCCTTCGCCGGAATCGATGCGCAGATTCTCGACGTTGCCCGCCAGCACATACACCGTGGCGGCACCGTAACCGGACAGTATGACGAGGTCGGTGCCAGCACCCGTGTTTTCCGTCACGGCGTCGAAGGGGCTGTCGATGACATAGGTGTCGTCTCCCGCGCCTCCGGCGAGCGTGTCATTGCCCGCGCCGCCGTCGAGCCGGTTGTTGCCGCCATTTCCGGTGATCTGGTTGGCCAACTCGTTCCCGACCCCGGCCACGTTGCCACTTCCGGTCAGAACCAGGTTTTCCACATTGGCCGCCAGGGCGGCCACCCCCGCCGAGGAGGACACGGTATCGCGCCCCTCGCCGGCGCGCTCCACGACCATGTCC
The DNA here is from genome assembly GCA_035331665.1 of Rhodocyclaceae bacterium. Classification (GTDB taxonomy): domain Bacteria; phylum Pseudomonadota; class Gammaproteobacteria; order Burkholderiales; family Rhodocyclaceae; genus JAEUNJ01. The sequence goes on along the minus strand of DAOLKI010000165.1, from coordinate 2,455 downwards.
GCCGCCGAATCGAGATCGTAGCTGTCGTCGCCGCTCCCCCCCTGCAGGGTGTCGTTGCCGGCGCCGCCCGCAAGCGTGTCGTTTCCGGAACCACCCGTCATCAGGTTGTTGCCGGCATTGCCGGTAAGCACATTGGCCAGCCCGTTGCCGATCCCTATCAGGTCGCCGGCGCCCGCCAGGAACAGGTTCTCTACGTTGGCGGGGAGCGCCATATTGACCGTGGTGTAGACGGAATCCGTCCCTTCCCCCGGCTTCTCGATCGCGGCGTCGCCGACGCTGTCGACGACGAACACGTCGTTCCCGGCCCCGCCCAAGAGGGAATCCACGCCACCCGATCCGTTCAGGGTGTCGTTTCCCGCGCCCCCGTCCATCGTGTCGCCGAACCCGGTACCGACGATCAGGTTGTCCAGCGCGTTGCCGATCCCCGACTTGCCTCCCAGGGCGCCGTCCTCGTCGGCAAGAAAGAGATCCTCCACGTTCGCCGCCAGGGCATGGCTGACCACCGAATCGGCCAGGATCACCCGGTCCTGGCCCGAGGTGATCGCCTCCGTGATCACATCCCCCGCACTCTCGACGCGGTAGGTGTCGTTTCCTGCTCCACCTTGCAGGTTGTCGCCCCCCGCCCCGCCGTCGAGGCTGTCGTCGCCGAGACCGCCGATCAGGGTGTCGTTTCCGGCCGCCCCGGACAGGCTGTCGTTGCCCGCGCCGCCGTCCATGCTGTTGTTGCCGGAATTGCCGGTGAGGAGGTTGTCCAGGGCGTTGCCGATCCCCGTGGCATTTCCCGCCCCGGTCAGGACGAGGATCTCCAGGTTGTTGCCGAGCGTGAAGGTCGATGCCCCCGACAGAACCTGGTCGACGCCGGCCCCACTGTTTTCCACGATGACGTCGCCGGGGCCATCGACAATGTAGATGTCATCGCCGAGCCCCCCGCCCAGGGTGTCGTTGCCGATGCCGCCGTCGAGGGTGTCATTGCGGACCCCCGCGGCATCGAGGAGCGTGATGGCATTGGCCCCGTCGTTGCCCAACCAGGTGCGGCCGACGTCCTCGACACGGACGACCAGATTTTCCAGATTCGCAGCGAGCGAATAGCTTGCCGTCGCGATGGGAACGCCATCGATGACAACCGTGTCCACCCCCTGGCCGGGCAGTTCCACCAACGTGTCGGCCGCTGTGCCCTTGACGACGTAGGTATCGTTGCCTTTCAACCCTTGCAGGGTCTGGGCCAGGACGTTGTTCAGGTCATCGAACACATCGTCTCCGTCAGTACCGGGGACGAAAAGATCGATATCATTCCGAATCAAGGACATAGAAGAAACTCCCACGCGGGCCGGCGGACGCCCGCGGCCGCCATTCTTGGGTCATTGTAACTGCCCGCCAGGGGCTGACAATGGTCCATTCGGGCGCTTGACAGGTCCGGCCGTCGGGATGGACGGGTTACGGCGTCAGGGCAGTCTTTCCTCGATCTCGGCCGTTGTCGGCAGGTGCAGACCGAGGGACCGGGCGACGGTCGAATTGACGGACACACGGAATTGGCGCGGCGGGAATATCCCGCTGACCGGACGCCCCTTCAAGGCGGCCAGCACGAACTCTGCCGCCTGCCTGCCGACCTGGTCGGCGCCGGAATGCAGGGACAGGACCGCGCCGGCATTCGTATAGGATTCGGAATACCCGATCAAGGGGATTCCCGCCCGGTAAGTCGTGAGAAGGATCGGTTGGACGGTGGCCCTGTTGTGCACATTGGGATCCGGCAGCGCCAGCAACAGATTGACCTTGCCGAGCAGTTTTTCCAGGGCGGGAATCAACTGGTTTTCCGCCGCAACGAGTTCCCAGTGGAAACTCAGACCGCGCTCGGTCGCCGCCCGCTCTATCTGCTTTTGGTATCCCAGCGTCGCGGGACTGAAGAGGATGCCGACATTGCGCCGCGACGTCAGCAGTAGTTCGGCGAGCGCCATCCACCGCGGATAGGGCTGGTCATTGACCACGGCGCTCCATTGATCGGGAACCCGGTTCGTCTCGCCCCATTGCACCGCGTCCAGCTGAACCCGGGAGATCTGGACGGCCACGACCGGCCGCACGATCCCGGGGCGGGCGGCCACGGCCCGCATTCCCCCGGGGCCCACGGCGACAACCACCGCCGGTGCCGGGTTCGCCCCGGGCCAGTTCTGCATTGGAATCGCCGCTACCTGTTCGTCCGACACGCCCGCCTTGGACAACTCCGCCTCGAGGCTGGCGGCCGTCGCGCGATGGGGCGCGCCGGAATCCATCACGATGGCGACCTTCACGTCCTCGGCGAACACGGAATTGCCGGCCCACCCCATCAAGGGCGAAGTGGCGAGGCACTTCAGTAGGAGGCGCCGGTCGATCATTCGGGGAGGACGGTGTCTAAGAACCCCTAACAGAATGAAGCACGCCTGCGCCGGGGCATGGCCGGGAGGCAGCGCAAGGCGCGGCGGCG